>CAZJRA010000037.1:0-9295 GCA_964548335.1 uncultured Flavobacteriaceae bacterium
GTAGTAGAGGATGAAGAGGAGATAGAAGAGACTATTATTGAGTCTGCAGAAACAGATGCCGATGAAGAGATTGTAGAGGTAGAAGATGTAGAGGTAATAGAAGAAGAAGTAGATTATGAAGATGTACCTTTTGCGGTAATTGAAAACGTGCCTATTTTTCCTGGATGCGAGTCTAAGAAAAACAATGCAGATCGTAAGAAGTGTATGAGCCAGAAAGTGAGTAAACTTGTAAATAGAAAGTTTAATACTGACTTAGGAGCAGATTTAGGTCTTACAGGAGTTAACAGGATTTTTGTGAGTTTTAAAATAGATAAGAAAGGGAATATTGTAAATATTCGTTCTCGTGCGCCACACCCTAGATTAGAGAAAGAGGCAGAAAGAGTAATTAAATTACTACCTAAAATGACCCCAGGTAAACAAAGAGGACAACCAGTAGGGGTGTTATATTCTTTACCTATTACATTTAAAATAGAAGAGTAGAATAACTTTTTTAGTTTATAAAAATATAAAATCCCGATTGCGTTAGCTCTCGGGATTTTTTTTGGTATGCTTGTTGATTTGTCTTAAGAATTGTTTAACATTTTTAAAACTATATCTTATGAAAAATTCAAAAGATCGTACGGACGTTCGCCAAAACGTTGAGTACACTGCATCACGCAAGCATGAAGCAAATTTACGCAGAAATCCTACACTACACTTTCAGGTAGGATTAATTCTAGCTTTGCTAGTCGCCATCTTCTTTCTAGAAGTTAAAATGCCAGAAAAAGCATACAATCTACCCACTACAGATTACGACCCTGAAGTGGCTGTTTGGGATGAACAATTTCAAGTAGAGAAAAAAGTGGTAGAGATTACTGTCCCTAAAATAGAGGAGCCAGCACCTGCGCAACCACAACTGCCAGATGAAGTGACTCCAGTAGGTGATGATACAGTGTTAATTGAATCTAAACTAGAAGGAACTTCAGAGGTAGAGTCTGATACTCCATTAGTAGATCCTGGTGCTGTGGATTATGTAGATACAGTTGATGAGCCAGAAGAAGAAGTGCCTTTTCGTCGTATAGAAGAAGTGCCTCTTTTTCCTGGATGTGAAGGATTGGATACTAACGATGAGCGTAAGGCTTGTATGAGTTCCAAGATTAATAAAATAGTTTATAGAAAGTTTAATACAAGCTTAGGGGAGGAACTAGGACTTAGAGGTATTAACCGAATCCATGTACAGTTTACTGTAGATAAGGGAGGTTATATAACTAAGATTAAAACTAGAGGACCTCATGCTAAGTTAGAGAAAGAAGCAGAAAGAGTAATAAAATCATTACCCCAGATGCAACCTGGTAAACAACGATCAATGCCTGTAGGAGTCGTTTATAATTTACCTATTACTTTTAAAATAGAAGATTAAGTTAGTGTAACAACTATTGTTTATTAATCCTGTTACTTTTGTGACGGGATTTTTTTGTATAATTAGGACTTAAAATCGCTATCTTTCAAATTATAAAGGTTTTCTTTTTATGCAAAAAATATACTTCTTGCTACTCTCTGTATTCACAGTTGGACTTCTTCAAGCACAAGTGAGTTCTAATGACTTAGAAAGGCATCCTGTTTTTTCAAACTGTAAAGAGGTAAGTATTGCTAACCTTTCAGATTGTTTTAACACCACACTTACCCAGTTTGTAGTGGATAATTTTAAAGTGCCTTCTAGGATAAGTGAAGATAATTATACAGGGCAAGTGACCGTTTTGTTTGAGGTGACTAAAGAAGGGGCATTTAAAATACTCCATGCAGAGTCGGTTTTTAAAGAACTTAAGGATGAAGCACGATTGGTGTTTGATAAATTACCTACTGTAGATCCTGCGACTTATGGAGGTAATCCTACATTTATGCAATTTACGATTCCTATTAAAATTCCGCTTTCGCGAAATGTAATAGGGACCCCAACTCAAAACCAAGCTCAAAAATTAGATGTAGCAAAAAAATCAAATCCTGCAAATGTTTCTGTATCACAAGTAGATCAAGAAAACAACCCGCTTAAGCAGGAGTATGATGCTATAAAAAACCTAGAATTTAAAAGAGAACAAAAATTTAAAAGCCAACTGAATATTCCTTTTTCACATCAAGTGTATTCACGTTTTGATAGGCAGCTTAATTTAGTAGGAACAAATAGTCATACAGCAAGTAAGCCTTTTTTGTATGATATGGTAGATCCTTATTATGATTTTGAAGCTATAGCAGATTCTCTAGATTCTGGAAAAACAAGCTGGTTAGGGCGTAAATGGTCGGATGAGCATATGATACGCGTTCAAGGCGAAGATTACTGGTTTACATTAGATCCTGCGGCAGATTTGCAGTTAGGGGCTGAGACAGATGATCTAGATGGAAGCGGTTTTACATACAATAATACAAGAGCCTTTTTTGCACAAGGAGGAATAGGTTCAAAACTTAATTTCTTTGCGGCTGTATATGAAAGTCAAGGTAGATTTCCTGGATATTTTGATCGTTTTGCCAGGTCAATAAGGCCAGATGGAGGGAATCCTGCAATTATACCAGGAAGAGGTATTGCAAAGCAAGGGAATAATGGTGATTTGGATTACCCTACAGCAGAAGGGTATGTGTCATACGCTTCTAGCAAATATTTTAATTTACAGTTTGGGCACGGAAAACAGTTTATAGGAGATGGATATCGTTCTTTGTTTTTAAGTGATAATTCCTCATTTTTTCCTTACCTAAAACTGAACACAACTTTTTGGAAAATAAAATACACAAATACCTGGACGTCCTTACGAGATGTGCGACCAGAGGTAACTGCAGATGGTGCTTTTAAAACCAAGTTTATGTCTAATCATTACTTGAGTTGGAATGTATCTAAGAAATTAAATGTAGGATTCTTTGAATCTGTAATATGGGATAATGAGAATGACCGTGGTTTTGATGCAAATTTTCTTAATCCAGTAATCTTTTTTAGGGCTGTTGAGTTTTCTACGGGCTCTAGAGGAGGTAATGCTCTTATTGGACTTTCTGGGAAGTATAAATTTAATGATCGGGTAAATGTGTATTCTCAGGTAATAATAGATGAGTTTAGTACAGCTGCTTTTACGAGTGGTGAACAAGATTTTAGAAATAAGCATGGGGTGCAACTAGGAGTTAAGTATTATAACGCCTTTGGAGTGCCTAACCTTACTTTGCAGGGGGAGTATAATCAAGTAAGGCCATATACCTATTCTAATAATGAGATAGAACTTAATTTTGGTCATGCAAATCAATCTTTAGCACACCAATGGGGAGCTAATTTTAAAGAATACATTGCGATTGCTCGTTACGAAAGAAAACGGTGGTACGGTACTGGGCAACTTACATTGGGTAGTAGAGGATTAGAAATAGGTGATATTAATGAAGTCTTTTTTGGGGGGAGTATTTTTGGAAGTGATGAGAATAGACCTAGTGATACAGGTATCGAATTTTTTCAAGGTAATAGAGCAGATATCTTTTATGGAGATATTGAGCTAGGGTATCTTATTAATCCTGCAACAAATTTAAAGGTGTATGCTAGGGCAATATATCGAGACTTTAAAACAGAAGTTCAAGATTTTGAACTAGGTAATTTTGATACAAATACCTTGTGGCTCAACATAGGGTTTAGGACAGACTTACTTAATTGGTACTATGATTACTAATCGCTCTCTTCTAGCTTAAGGAATTACTCTTCGGCCAAAACTAATTAAGATATAAGGCTTTTTAAAACCGGAGGTGGATGTTATCTTTCTGCCGTTATAATCTGTAATTACCATTGTGGGGTAAGAACCAACCCCGTAATAACGAGCAATGTGTTTTCCTTCTTTAGACTCGGCGTCTATAGATACATTAATGAAGTTTTTATTGTAATAATCACCTACATCTCCGTCTTTAAAACTAGTGCGTTTTAACGCCTTGCAAGGTGCGCACCAAGTAGCGTAAAAATCTACAAATACAGGTTTCTTTTCTTTTTCTGCTTGAGCAAGAGCTTCTTCAAAACTTCCTTTGTAAAAATGAATCCCTTTTTTATAAGGAGCCTCAGTATAACTGCTGGCAAGCAGGCCTATGAGGATAGCTGTAAGGATGAAGTGTTTTGTTTTCATAATTTGTTTTCTAAAGGGATAACAAGTTATACATTTTTTAGTGCTTTTTAATCTTCATAGAAGAAAGAATGCTTTGGTAGGCGGTACGTCTCATTTTTTCTCCAGTAATAAATTGCCCCTCTGTCTGGGCATCGGTATACCATTTAGAAGTAAGAGATTCCATTTTTGTTACTTGCTCTTCGGTTTTTCCATTTTTTATGGCTAGGGTAATATTAGATCGTATGTCTACAAGCATATCGTGATAAGCTAGGTATGCTGCTCTAGTGGCAAGAGGTCCATGTCCTGGAATTATTTTAGAGTTGTCGTTAGTTATTAGTAAGCCTTTTTTTGCGGCTGCAATATCACCGTCAAGACTTCCGCCACGTTTAATGTCTATAAAAGGGAAAAGGCCATTAAAAAAAGTGTCTCCTGTGTGTAGTACATTGCTTTGAACAAAATAAACAAGTGCATCTCCATCTGTATGTGCGTTATGTACGTGGGTTAAAAAAATATCGTTACCATTCATATAAAAAGTAGCGTCATCACTAAAGGTGATAACGGGCAATCCTTTTGTTTTGTTTTCGGCAAGTCGTTTGCGTACATTTTCCTGCGCGACAATCATAGTTCCTTTAGCCTCAAAATTGGCGTTGCCTCCTGTATGGTCTCCGTGAAAATGAGTGTTCATTAAAAACGTTACGGGCTTGCTAGAAACACTTGCAATAGCAGCTTGTATTTTTTCACTTAAGGGAGCAAATTGATCATCTACCATAAACACACCATCTTCTCCTGTGCAGATGCCTATATTACCACCCGTACCTTGAAGCATGTATATATCTTCGGTTACTTTTGTTGTCGTAATTTTAACTTTACTAAAACGGTCTTGAGCGCAGGCTGTGGCGATTATAAAAAAGGCAACTAGTACTATTTTATTCTTCATGTCGATGGATTTTCTAGAGAGTTAGTAGGGAGTGGAGAGAGAAGCTTTCGCGAAAGCTTCTTTTTAACACTCAATTAAGGGCTTTGAAACATTGTGAAACTCCATAACTGACAGTATCTTTGCGAAACTTAAAAATACAAATTATATACTTCATTGAGCGAAGCTTCTACTCATATAAAAAAAGAGTCTTCTTGGCAAGATTTTAAAGAAATCACAAAGATGCGATTGTCTATAAGTGTCGTGTTTTCTAGTGTGATAGGGTATTTTTTAGGGGCAGAAACGATAGATTGGTTAATTGTAGGAATGCTTGCTGTAGGTGGGTATTTTATGGTAGGGGCATCTAACGCATTTAACCAAGTGTTAGAAAAAGATCTTGACGCCTTGATGGATCGTACAAAAAATAGACCAGTGGCTTCGGGAAGAATGACTTCTTCTAAGGCATTGTTAATCGCCGTTCTTTTTACAATAATAGGTTTGGGGGTTTTGTTATTTATTAACCCTACTACCGCAATGTTTGGAGGGATTTCTATTTTTATGTATGTGCTATTATATACACCTCTAAAAACAAAAACACCATTATCTGTTTTTGTGGGAGCTTTTCCTGGGGCAATTCCTTTTATGTTAGGGTGGGTGGCTGCTACTAATGATTTTGGAATAGAACCGGGTACGCTGTTTATGATTCAGTTTTTTTGGCAGTTTCCGCACTTTTGGGCGATTGGATGGTTTTTGTATGATGATTATAAAAAAGGAGGGTTCTTTATGTTGCCTACAGGTAAAAGAGATAAAGGGACTGCTTTCCAAACCGTTATTTATACCGTATGGACGATACTTGCTTCTCTAGTGCCTGCTTTAGGCGTGACAGGAGCACTGTTCTTATCTCCTATAGCTGCAATTGTTGTAGGAGGCTTAGGAGTATTTATGCTGTATTGGGCAATACAGTTGTATAGAAAGAAAGATGCTGTAACGGCAAAAAAATTAATGCTTTCTAGTGTTACCTATATTACATTGTTACAAATAGTATTTGTAGTAGATAAATTTTTGAGATAGATGAATTATATAGAAGGGACAGAACAGCACAAACATGATCGCGCCAAAAAGCAAATGCTCTGGTTTGGTATTATAAGCTTGTGTATGACTTTTGCAGGTCTTACAAGTGCTTATATTGTAAGTATGGAACGTAGAGATTGGTTAGAGGATTATGACTTTCCGCAAGCATTAATTATCTCAACAATACTTATTATCATAAGTTCAATTACGATTCACCTTGCAAAGAGTGCTATTATTAATGGCAAGAAATCTTTAGGAACAACATTGTTACTAGCTACTATAGGGTTAGGAGTAGGTTTTGTTGTGTCTCAGTTTATGGGGTTTAAAGAATTTACTGCGCAAGGGTATTACTTTACAGGAGCTGCTAGTACTATTACAACTACATTCTTGTTTTTAATTATTGCGGTACATATGGCGCACGTAGCTGTAGGATTTATATCGCTTATCACAGTTTTTATTAATCACTTAAGAGGGAAATATACAAAAGAATCGCATTTAGGGCTTTCATTAGGTGTTACCTTTTGGCATTTTTTAGACCTATTATGGATCTTTCTTTTTGTGCTTATGTTTATCACTAAATAAGTATACTTTTAGCAAGGCATACTTAGACCGATTATAAATGACAATTTTATTCTTGAAATAAGGATATAAAATACCTATTTTTGTAAACAATTAAGTAACTAATTTTAGATTATGGACACTACTGTGCAACATACAGGAGAAGAAGGAACTGCTTGGGATGGTGGAAATCAGCCACTTAAAGCAAGTTATGGAAAACTAATGATGTGGTTTTTCATCGTTTCTGATGCATTAACCTTCTCTGGTTTTCTAGCCGCTTACGGTTTTTCTAGGTATAAGTTTATAGATGCTTGGCCTATTGCAGATGAAGTTTTTACTCACATTCCTTTCTTTCACGGGAATTATCCAATGATATATGTGGCGTTTATGACGTTCATTCTTATTATGTCATCTGTAACAATGGTACTTGCCGTAGATGCAGGTCACCATATGAAGCAAAAGAAAGTGATTTGGTATATGTTCTTCACAATTATAGGAGGAATCATATTTGTAGGGTCACAAGCTTGGGAGTGGGGAACTTTTATTAAAGGAGATTACGGAGCAGTAGAGACTAAAGGGGGGAAGATCCTTCAATTTGTAGATACAGACGGGAATCGCGTAGCTCTTAGAGATCTAGCGACTACTATAGGTGGTGAGCGAATTACGCACGAACGTAAAAGCGGTGTATGGTATGAAGGAGAGAGTGAACTATCTGAATACACAATAGAAGAAATTAAAGCTGGATTTGCAGCACACTCTAACGTACTTATACGTACACAAACACTTACAGAAAAAGGAGAGAAAACAGTACTTACTAGAGAAGAGTCTCTTACTAGGTTAAATAGAGATGCTGTAGCTATTGTAGAGGGAGCAAACCTTAAAAACAATGAGTATGGTACTCCGTTATTTGCAGATTTCTTTTTCTTTATAACAGGGTTTCACGGTTTTCACGTATTCTCCGGAGTATTAATTAATATCATCATATTTTTTAATGTTATTCTAGGAACTTATGAGCGTAGAGGGCATTATGAAATGGTAGAAAAAGTTGGGTTATACTGGCACTTTGTAGATCTTGTGTGGGTATTTGTATTTACGTTCTTCTACCTAGTATAAATTAATTATTTCGCGTAGGCGAAAATCTCATTAAAATGAGATGTAAAGTAATAATAAAATAAACCATTAAAAATGGCACACGAACATAAATTAGCAATATTTAGAGGTACATTAAAGTTTAAGAATAATGTGCAGAAAATATGGGGAGTTCTTATTTTTCTTTCCATTATAACAGCAATCGAAGTTGTTTTAGGTATTTATAAACCAGAGTCTTTAATAGAAGGTACTTTTCTTAGTATGAAATACCTTAACTGGATTTTTATTATTCTTACTGTCGTAAAGGCATATTACATTACTTGGGATTTTATGCACATGCGTGACGAAGTAAAAGCATTACGCCGTATGGTAGTATGGACAGCTATATTTCTTCTATCATATTTAGTTTTTATACTACTAACAGAAGGAGATTATATTTTTAACGTATACGACACCGGCTTCCAGAGTTGGGATTTTTAAAATATTAAAAAAAGGCGGTTTGAAAAAACCGCCTTTTTTTAGCTATTGATTTATGAAAAAGAAATTGGTCCTTATAGCACTCTTTGTGTTGCCTGTAGTGATTTATTTACTCTTCTCATCTGGAGTGTATAATTTTGCAAAATTACCTGTAAAAACACCTAAGGTGGCAGATGTAAGTCAGTACGCTTTACGCGAAATTAAAATCCCCAACCTTTCTACAGAAGGGTCGCTTACTTTTAAAGATAGGATAACGATTGTGGGTTATTTAGGGAATCAACTTAATAGTAATCCTGGCTATACTGCAAATTTGAATCTGATGATTTTTAAATACTTCGAAAGGTTTGAAGATTTTCAAATGGTTCTTTTTGTTAGTCCAGATAATGAGGAGGTGGTTACAAATCTTAAGATTGAATTAGGGCGTATTTTTGATGTTTCTAAAATGCGATTTATAGTAACGTCAAAGGAAGAAGCGAGAGCGCATTTTAAGACATTAAATACAGATTTAGATTTAACTTCAATGGGTGATCACCCAGATGTGTTTATTATAGATAGAGCACTTGCACTTAGGTCAGGTCACGATGAGAAGAAGCCTAATGGGTTTGGTTATGATTTTACTCAAGCTGTTGAAATGGGTTATATTAAAGATGATGTAAAAGTGCTCTTGGCAGAATACAGGTTAGCGTTAAAGAAAAATAATAATGCGAGTCCAGAGCTAGAACAGCGTTTACCTAAAAAAGAAAAATAATATGCGTAAAAACACTTATATAGGAATTGCTTTTATTGTATTAATTTTCGGAATCATTTTTATTCCAAAAATCTTCAGAAGGATCTCCAATCAAGACATTACTAGAGGAGGACGTATGCACGCTGTAGGAGGAGTAGCAGATGCCCAAGGAGATGATGAGCTCATCTACATAACAATTAATGGAAAAGACCGTAAAGTCCCTCCATTTTCTTTTTTAAATCAAGATAAGGATACAATCTCTAATGCAGATTATAGAGGGAAAGTTTACCTAGTAGAGTTTTTCTTTACACGCTGTACAGATATTTGTATACCTATGAGTCATAATCTGCAAGAAATTGCAAAGCTATATGA
>CAZJRA010000038.1:0-9159 GCA_964548335.1 uncultured Flavobacteriaceae bacterium
AGAGCCAGTTTGTTAGGAGCTTTTTTTTTTTTTGGTTTTCGTTGGGATTTTTTCTTTTCCTTTTTGTCTTCTTTTTGGATTTTTGTGTTTTTGTCTCTTTTTTCTATTTCGCGTAAGCTATCTACTGCTCGTTGCTCTAAGTAATAATCTATATCGCCTAGGTACTCTCTAATTTTATGGTCCTTAAACTCGTACACACGGTCTGTTAAGCCCTGTAAAAAATCACGGTCGTGAGAGACTACAATAAGGGTTCCTTCAAAATTTTTAAGACTGTCTTTTAATACATTTTTAGACTTAATATCTAAGTGATTGGTAGGCTCATCCATCACTAACACATTAAAGGGTTGCAACATCATTTTTGCCAATGCGAGCCTATTGCGTTCTCCTCCGGACAAGACGCGTACATACTTATCTACCTCCTCACCTCTAAAAAGGAAAGAACCTAAAATATTGCGCACTAAAGGTCGTGTCTTCTCATCTGCAGCATCAATCATAGTCTCCTCTACCGTCTTGCTACCATCTAGATACTCTGCTTGATTTTGAGCAAAATAGCCTATCTGTACATTATGCCCTAACTTTAAATGCCCTTCGTGTTCTAACTCTCCTACAATAATTTTAGCTAGCGTAGATTTTCCTTGACCGTTTTGACCTACAAAAGCTGTTTTTGTATTACGTTCTACTAAGAGTTCAACCCCATTAAGCACCTTTTTCTCTCCATAATTTTTTGCGACGTTCTCTGCTTCAACCACTACTTTTCCTGGAGTTATAGATACTGGAAAATTAAGTGTCATTACACTATTATCATCTTCATCTACCTCTATACGGTCCATACGGTCCAACTTCTTAATGAGCGATTGTGCCATAGTCGCTTTAGAGGCTTTTGCTCTAAATTTTTCTATAAGCTTCTCCGTTTGCTCTATCTGTTTTTGTTGGTTTTTTTGAGAAGCGAGTTGTTGCTCACGCAATTCTTTACGCAACACAAGGTATTTAGTATAAGGCTTAGGGTAATCGTAAATACGCCCTAATGAAATCTCGATAGTACGATTGGTAACATTATCTAGAAACATCTTATCGTGTGAAACAATAACCACTGCCCCAGAATAGTTTTTAAGAAAACTTTCTAACCAGATAATAGACTCTATATCTAAGTGGTTGGTTGGCTCATCTAGTAATAAAATATCGTTGTTCTGAAGAAGAAGTTTTGCAAGCTCAATACGCATACGCCAACCTCCAGAAAAGGTGTCTGTTAATTTTTCAAAATCTGCACGGGCAAACCCTAATCCTTGTAAAATACGTTCTGTCTCTCCTTGGTAGTTATATCCGCCGTGAATCTCGTACTGTTGTTGCACTTCATTGAGATCTATCATAAGCTGGTTAT
Source organism: uncultured Flavobacteriaceae bacterium (assembly GCA_964548335.1). Taxonomy (GTDB): domain Bacteria; phylum Bacteroidota; class Bacteroidia; order Flavobacteriales; family Flavobacteriaceae; genus Dokdonia. Next base: position 1,379 of record CAZJRA010000038.1, read on the forward strand.
AACCCTCGCTCTCATAGTCTGTGCGCTCTACTAGATGCGTATTAATGTCTTCTAACTGTGCTTCTAGCTTTTTAATCTCCTTAAAAGCTTCATAAGATTCTTCTAGGACAGTACGCCCCTCTACAAAATCTATATCTTGTTTTAAAAACCCTATTTGGATTTCTTTTTCTTTTGCTATAGATCCAGTATCATACTCTTGTTCACCAGAAATAATGCGGAGCATGGTAGATTTTCCCGCTCCATTTTTTCCTACCAACCCAATACGGTCTCCTGCATTAAGACGATACGTAATTTCTTCAAAAAGATACTCTCCTTGAAAAGAGACAGAAAGGTTGTGAATATTGAGCATTTAGATCTAGATAATAGTTGTGTTTTTCAAATCTTATTTAGTGCAAAGATGCTTAATTTTGCAGAATAAAAGCAGTACTTTTATTCCCATCTTACTTAAAACTTTGTAGAAAGTTTTGATTTCTCTTCAAGAGAACTACAAGAAGCATTATTACAATGGCTAACATCTTTAAAGGAACAAAAATATATAGCATTCTTACAGGAAAGTGCCCTGTATGTCATAATGAGTCTATGTATAAAGTGCCCAATCCTTATAAACTATTAAGCGCTTTAGAAATGCACGAGCGTTGTTCTCATTGCAACACAAAATACAAGATAGAACCTTCTTTTTTTTACGGAGCCATGTATGTAAGCTACCCTGTAGGGATTGCGTTTGCTACCGCTGCCTTTGTTATTATGTATAGCTTTTTTAAAGCGACTCTCGTCAATACTTTTATTGTAATCGTAGGTACTATGGTCGGGTTTTTACCTATCATTATGCGACTTTCTCGCAATATCTGGATTAACTTTTTTATGAAGTATGATAAGGAGAGAGATCCCCTTGTGTAACAATTTAAGAAAAACGTTGTATGTCTACCTCAGCAGGCAAGGCAATTCCTTTCTCTAAAAAATTAAAGAGGTAATTTGCGAGTAATGGACTTGCCATAACCCCTCTCGTTCCTAAACCATTTAAAACGGCAAGCTGTGAATATTCTGGGTGAACACCTAACAATGGCCTTCTGTCCTTTGTAGTAGGGCGTATACCTACCTCTTGATTTATAATCTCATACTCACAAGTAAGCAAGGTTTTCATTTTTTCTATAATTTCTTCTCTAGCAGCAGTACTAGGCGCTATGTCTTTATCTATCCAATTATAACTAGCACCTACTTTATAGGTATCATCTCCTAAGGGAACTACAAAAAAAGAAGACTTTAAAGCGGCAGTAAGTTTTAAGTCTGGTGCTTTAATAATAATATACTCCCCTTTATTTCCTATTAGAGGAAGCGTTTTAAAAAAAGGATTTTCTTTAATCCCATAGCCTTCTGCAAAGACAATTCGGGTAGCTTGATAGTTTTCATACACTGCGCATCCTTCTTTAAACGTAATATTGCTATGTACAAATGACACTTTCGTGAAAGCGTCATTAGCCTCCAAATAATGCTTGTACTCTAGCTGTAGTTTTTTAATCATTATTCGCCCCGTCTCTAACACCTCTCCATAGTCATAAGGCGCTTTAATAGTATCGTGAGTATTAGGGATAATTTTAGGAGATACAAATCGCTCTAAGGAGGGTTTATCTGAAGCCGAAAACCAATTGTTTTGATCCTCTATAGAGGAAAATACTTTTCGCACAGGCATTGCCTCCATACATTGAAATCCCAATTTTTGCTCTATCTTTTTATAAAAAGGGATTGCAAGATCAAATTCTTCTATCGCTTTCCATGGTAATGTATACCGTTTTAAGAGTACAGGATTATATAGCCCTGCAGCTACTCTACTAGCACCGCCTACACCATTATCAAAAACAACAAAATACTTTCCTGCCGTCTCAAGAGCTTCGCAAAACGCAATACCCGCAAGGCCTAAACCTACAATTATATAATCTACTTTAATCACAGCGGTAAAGATAAAGACAACTTAGTCCTAATACTACCCTTTCTTATCTAGAATATCTTTTTCTGTTTAAAGCGTACTTTTAGCTACACCATTATTGAAATAATTTTCTAATTCATTAAAAACTTCACAAAGCAGCCCTAAACTCAGCCTTAAAAAAAATAGCCAATCGCTCCTTTGAGAAGACACATCTTCCTATTTTTGCAGCTTAATACAAGAATAAAAGCATGTATAGATCACACAATAACGGGAGCCTGCGCCAAGCAGATGTAAATAAAGAAGTTACACTAGCTGGATGGGTTCAGAAATCTAGAGATAAAGGGTTTATCATTTGGGTGGACCTGAGAGATCGTTATGGAGTAACACAACTCGTTTTTGATGAAGAGCGTACAGACACGACTCTTATAGAAGAAGCTCGTAAATTAGGACGCGAATTTGTAATTCAAGTAAGCGGTGTGGTGGTAGAACGAGATTCTAAAAACGCTAACATCTCTACAGGAGATATCGAAATTCTTGTAAACAAGCTTACCATTTTAAATGAAGCTTTACTCCCTCCTTTTACTATAGAAGATGAGACAGACGGAGGAGAAGATATTAGAATGAAGTACCGTTATCTGGATATTCGTAGAAATCCAGTAAAAAACAATCTTATCTTTAGACATAAAGTAGCAATAGAAGTACGTAAGTATCTTTCTGATCAAGACTTTATAGAAGTAGAAACACCATACTTAATAAAATCTACTCCAGAAGGAGCCAGAGATTTTGTCGTGCCTTCTCGTATGAATGAAGGTCAGTTTTATGCATTGCCACAATCTCCTCAAACTTTTAAGCAACTGCTTATGGTAGGCGGGATGGATAAATACTTCCAGATTGTAAAATGTTTTAGAGATGAAGACCTCCGAGCAGATCGCCAACCCGAGTTCACACAAATAGACTGTGAGATGGCGTTTGTAGAACAAGAAGATATCCTTTCTATTTTTGAAGGTCTTACTAGACATCTATTAAAAGAAGTAAATGGTGTAGAAATAGGAGAATTCCCACGCATGCAATATGATGATGCGATGCGTTTATATGGGAACGACAAGCCAGACATTAGATTTGGGATGCAGTTTGGAGAGCTTAATAAAGTAGCACAACACAAAGAATTTAATGTATTTAACAATGCAGAGCTCGTTGTAGGAATAGCTGTTCCTGGAGCAAATAGCTTTACGCGAAAAGAAATAGATAAGCTTATAGACTGGGTAAAGCGACCTCAAGTAGGTGCTTTAGGGATGGTATACTGTCGTGTAAATGACGATGGAAGTTATAAATCATCTGTAGATAAGTTTTACGATCAAGAAGATCTTGCACAATGGGCAGAAGTTACTGGGGCTCAAAAAGGAGATTTAATTTGCATCCTCTCTGGAGAAACTAATAAAGTGCGCGCACAACTAAGTGCCTTACGCATGGAACTTGCAGAACGTTTAGGGCTTCGTAAACCTAATGAGTTTGCACCGTTATGGGTAGTAGACTTTCCTTTATTAGAACTAGATGAAGAAACAGGACACTACCACGCTATGCATCACCCATTTACATCTCCTAAACCAGGGCAGATAGAACTTCTGGATACCAAGCCTGGAGAAGTAAAAGCAAATGCGTACGACCTTGTTCTTAATGGAAATGAAATAGGGGGTGGATCTATACGTATACATGACAAAGAAACGCAGGCAATTATGCTTAAACATCTTGGCTTTTCTGAAGAAGAGGCAAAAGCACAGTTTGGTTTCTTAATGGATGCCTTTGAGTACGGCGCACCACCACACGGTGGTCTTGCTTTTGGACTTGATAGACTAGTGGCTATTTTAGGAGGGCAAGAAACAATACGTGACTTTATTGCGTTTCCGAAAAACAATAGTGGTCGCGATGTGATGATAGACGCACCTTCTCCTATAGATAATGAGCAATTAAAAGAATTAAATCTCTCCTTAAGTGAATAAACTAAGGCGTCTTTTTATCATATTCCTATTTTTTGCACTTGCTGTTTTATTAGGTGTTGGGTTTTACGTACTCCATAATGGAGACCCTGCATCGGGTCATAAATATATAGGACTCGCTGTTGTAGGTGGTTTTTTTGTGCTTATGCCTATCTTTATATTTCATAGATGGAAAGACCGTAAAGTGGCAGACTATATGCTTACAGATGACGCTCTTAAGCGCATGAAGGACTATAATGAGTCAAAACCCACTGAAAAACAGTAAGTTTCCTAAAATAAAACCTCAAATAATACCGTATTTCGATTTAAAAACGTAAATTTGGACTTTATTAATAACATTTTATTTTTTATAATGGAAGGAACAGTTAAATTTTTCAATGAGTCTAAAGGTTATGGTTTCATAACTAACGAAGATACTGGTAAAGACATTTTTGTACACGTTACAGGTCTTAACGGTGAAACTATCAACGAAGGAGACAAAGTTGAGTACGTAGAAGAAGAAGGAAGAAAAGGTATGACCGCTGCACAAGTGCGTGTACTGTAATGATATAAATCTTTTTACGATTACAAAAGCCTACTTATAAAGTAGGCTTTTTTTATTCTATTAATTAAGGTTTCGTTTTTCTATAAAGAATTGTTTTAGAAGCTTACTCGCTTCTTCTGCTAAAACTCCTCCCTCTACCTTAGTCTTAGGATGTAAAGAAGTTCCCATCTTGACATATCCTCTACTATCGTCCTTAGCACCATATACAATCCTATCTATCTGACTCCAGTATAAGGCTCCTGCACACATTTGACAAGGTTCTAAGGTTACATATAATGTACACTTATTTAAATATTTTCCTCCTAGATAGCTTGCTGCCGCAGTAATGGCTTGCATTTCTGCATGAGCAGTAACATCATTAAGCCGTTCTGTAAGGTTATGTGCTCTCGCAATTATCGTGTTATCTATTACAATAACAGCTCCTACAGGAACTTCTCCTTTATCAAATGCTGCTTCTGCTTCATCAAGAGCGCGTTTCATAAAATAAGTATCGTCATAAGGTGTTATCATAGTATGTGGGTTTTTGATATTCAAAAATACAATATCAAGACGTACCTTTGTCCTATGGCACAAAAGCTATTGGATACAATACAATTCCCAGAAGATTTTAAATCTTTCTCAAAGGAGCAGCTTACGCAACTCGCACAAGAATTGCGAGAGTACATTATCACTATAGTTGCTACTAAGGAAGGACATCTAGGAGCTAGCCTAGGCGTGGTAGAACTTACCATCGCATTACATTATGTTTTTAATACTCCAGACGACAAACTAATTTGGGATGTGGGGCATCAAGCCTATGGTCATAAAATACTTACGGGTAGAAAAGACACATTTCATACCAACAGGCAACTCGATGGCATAAGCGGGTTTCCTAAAATCTCTGAGAGTCCCTACGATACTTTTGGAACAGGTCATAGCAGCACCTCTATCTCTGCAGCTTTAGGAATGGCACTAGCATCACAGCTCGATGGCAACGACACAAGATGTCACATTGCTGTTATAGGAGATGCCTCTATAGCAAGTGGAATGGCTTTTGAAGGGCTTAACCATGCAGGCGTAACAGATGCAAATCTATTAGTGGTATTAAATGACAATGCTATAGGTATCGACCCTAGTGTAGGAGCCTTAAAACAGTATTTAACCAATGTCAAAAAAAATACTGCTAGAGAAGATAACGTTTTTGAAGCTCTAAATTTTAATTATTCGGGTCCTGTAGACGGTCACAACCTGGAAGAGGTAATCAGCGTTTTACAGAAATTAAAATCCCAAAAAGGCCCTAAATTCTTACACCTTATTACTACTAAAGGGAAAGGGTTGCCTCTAGCCGAAAAACATCAGGTTACGTACCACGCTCCAGGAAAATTTGATGCCATTACAGGAGCGCTAGCTACAAAAAGCAAAGAACGTCAGCCGCCAAAATACCAAGACGTTTTTGGAAAAACCCTTGTAGAACTTGCCACTACAAACTCACAAATAATAGGTATTACTCCTGCGATGCCTACGGGTAGTTCGCTCAAGTATATGATGGATACTTTTCCTGAGAGAGGTTTAGATGTAGGAATTGCCGAGCAACATGCGGTAACATTAGCGGCAGGACTTGCTACGCAAGGAAAAATAGTGTTTTGCACTATCTACTCTACTTTTTTACAAAGAGCATACGACCAGCTTATACACGATGTTGCTTTACAAAATTTACCTGTCATTTTTTGTGTAGACCGAGCAGGCTTAGTAGGGCACGATGGTCCCACACACCACGGTAGTTTTGACCTTGCTTATCTTAACTGCATCCCTAATCTTATTATTTGTGCTCCTAGTACAGAAAAGGAATTACGCAATATTATGTATACCGCACAAAAAGGGCTTACATCTCCTATCGCTATTAGATATCCTAGAGGAAGAGGGCGCGAACTTAACTGGAAAAATCCGTTTAATAAAATCCAAATAGGAAAAGGCATACAAGTTCAAGAAGGGGCTAAAATTGCTGTTTTAAGCCTAGGTACTATTATAGAAAATGTAAAAGATGCGACACACTTAATCCATCAAGATATTAGTATTTACAATATGCTTTTTCTAAAACCTTTAGACACAGCTTTACTAGACACTATTTTTAAAAAATATGACACGCTAATCACGATAGAAGACGGAACTATCGTAGGCGGACTAGGGAGTAGTGTTACAGATTATGCTTTCGCGAAAGCATATAAAGGCACTATAAAACGCCTAGGCATTCCAGACTACTTTATACCACAAGGAAGCACAGAAGAACTCCAAGAAAAAACAGGCATCTCTGTAGAAGAGATAAAGAAGACCATTTTAGAAAGTATCTCGTAAAAGAAGAAACTTATTCTTTTAATAATACAACTCATCGGTTCGTAAATTAAGAAAACGCTGTGTAGCTAGAAATGTACTTATCCAAGTAATAAGAACACCTATTAAAAAGACCCCCACAAAGACTACTACAAGCCAAATAGGGTCTTCCAACAATTCTAGCTCTGGAAAGGTTTTATTAGAATAATACAATACAACTCCCATACCTAGTAAGGCAACGATAGAGCCTAGTATTCCTAGTTTAACACTTTTCCAAACAAAAGGCCTGCGTATAAAACGTTTAGTAGCTCCCACCATTTGCATTGTTTTTATGGTAAACCGTTTTGCATACACAGAGAGGCGTATAGAGCTATTAATAAGCAAGACCGCAATTAGTGTAAAAATGGCGCTAATCACGAGCACCCACAGGCTAATCTTCTTTATGTTATCATTTAACAAAGAGATAAGAGGCTTATCATACGTTACCTCATCTACAAAATCTTTTGCACTAATCTCTGTCGCAATTTCTTCTACACTTGCTGCTGAAACAAAATCGGCATTCAGATGCAAATCAATACTATTTTGTAACGGATTTTCACCTAGGTACTCTACAAAATTCTCGCCTAGGTCTTTACTAAAAGCTTCGGCAGCATCTTCTTTAGACAAAAAGTCGATAGACTTCGTATAGTCTGCCAGAGAGAGTGTTTTTTCTAGCTGTTTCATCTCTACCTCTTTGGCATTATCCTTAAAGTAAACACCTACAGAAATCGTCTCTTTAAAATAATCAGCTACTTTTTTAGTATTTAAGACGAGTAGCCCTAACAATCCTAATAAAAAGAGTACCAATGCAATACTCATTACCACCGAAAAATAAGAGGAAATCAATCTGCGTTTTTGATACTTTTCGAAAGAAGAAGCCATGAAGGTTTATTTTTTTGTAAAAATACCAATTTTATTGACAACTGTTTGTCTTTACACTTTCGTACAATAACTGTAAATTTGTCGCTTATATTAA
>CAZJRA010000039.1:0-6510 GCA_964548335.1 uncultured Flavobacteriaceae bacterium
GCTTCAAACTGTTCTTTAAGCTCAATTATTTTGCCTATTTCTATTTCATCTAATCCACCTGTGGCCTCCTTACGATAGCGGGCTATAAAGGGAAGGGTACAGTCCTGATTGAGCAAGTCCAAAGTATTTTGAACTGCTTTTTCTGGAAGCTGAGTGCTTTGTTGTATATAGTGTAACACAATTTTAATTTATAGTATTCCCACTTTGCACACCCTCTGTATCTGGGTTTACAAACACGAGTTTCCCTTCTGTGTTTTCTGTCATTAGTATCATCCCTTCGCTCTCTACACCGCGTAAGGCACGAGGGGCAAGATTTACAAGTACAGTTACTTGTTTTCCTATTACTTCTTCTGGTGTAAAGCTCTCTGCAATACCCGAAACAATAGTACGTGTATCAATACCCGTATCTACTTTAAGAACCAATAGTTTTTTAGTTTTTGGCATTTTTTGAGCCTCTATAATAGTACCTACACGTAGGTCTAATTTTGTAAAATCATCAAAAGTGATGGTGTCTTTTTGAGGCACTACTTCTGCATTTTCTGCTTCATTCGCTTTTTTACTTGCTTCCAACTTGTCTAATTGTTTTTGGATATCTGCATCTTCTATTTTTGAGAAGAGAAGTTCTGATTTATTAATGGTGTGATTAGCATCTAATAATGTTTCTTTATTAGAAATATCGTTCCAACCCAGCGCATTTTGGTCTAGATTAAGGATTCCTTTTAATTTTTTAGAAGTAAAAGGTAAGAAAGGCTCACTTAAAACTGCGAGTGCAGTGGCTATCTGTAAAGCTACATACATTACCGTTTTAGTACGTTCTTCATCGGTTTTAATAGTTTTCCAAGGCTCTTCGTCTGCAAGGTATTTGTTTCCAAGACGAGCAAGGTTCATGAGGTGGTTTTGGCTTTCGCGAAAGCGGTATTTATCAACACTACTGCCTATTACTTCTGGATAGGCTGCCATTTCTGTAAGGGTCTTACGGTCTATGTCCAATAACTCCGCAGGTTCTGGAATAACACCCTCATAATACTTATGCGTAAGTACCGTAACACGATTTATAAAATTACCAAATATGGCTACCAGTTCGCTATTGTTACGTTGTTGGAAATCTTTCCAGGTAAAGTCGTTGTCTTTGCCTTCTGGAGCGTTTGCCGTAAGTACGTAACGTAAGACGTCTTGTTGTTCTGGGAAATCTTCTAAATACTCGTGTAACCACACCGCCCAGTTTTTTGAAGTAGAAAGCTTGTTACCTTCTAAATTTAAAAACTCATTAGCAGGTACGTTTTCTGGCAATATATAATTGCCGTGTGCTTTGAGCATGGCAGGGAAAATAATACAGTGAAAAACAATATTATCTTTTCCTATAAAGTGTACTAGCTTGGTATTTTCATCTTTCCAGTACGGTTCCCAGTCTTTTCCTTCTTGTGTCGCCCATTCTTTTGTGGCAGAGATATAACCTATAGGCGCATCAAACCATACGTATAGCACTTTTCCATCTGCTCCTTCTACAGGTACTGGAATTCCCCAATCCAAATCTCTGGTAACGGCTCTTGGACGTAGACCATCGTCTATCCAAGATTTACATTGGCCATATACATTGCTTTTCCAATCTTTTTTATGACCTTTTAAAATCCATTCTTTAAAAAAGGCGTTGTACTGATCTAGTGGTAAGAACCAGTGTTTGGTTTCCTTTAAACTAGGTTTTGCTCCAGAGATCGCACTTTTAGGGTTAATAAGGTCTGTAGCGTTGTGGGAAGTACCACAGCTTTCACACTGATCTCCATAGGCTTCTTCAAACCCACATTTAGGACAAGTTCCTGTCACAAAACGATCTGCAAGAAACTGTTTTGCCTCGGCATCGTACAACTGCTCGTTAGTCTCCTCTACAAATTTTCCCTGCTCGTGCATAGTCTTAAAAAAGTCTGCGGCAGTTTCATGATGTACAGGGTCACTAGTACGAGAATAATTGTCAAAAGTGATTCCAAAGTTTACAAACGATTGCTTGATAATCGCATGATAGCGATCTACCACTTGCTGAGGTGTAATCCCTTCTTTTTTTGCTTTAATGGTAATAGGCACGCCGTGCTCATCACTACCACAAACAAATACAACATCTTCTCCTTGCATACGTAAATAACGAGCATAAATATCTGCAGGAATGTATACTCCAGCGAGATGGCCTATGTGTATAGGGCCGTTTGTGTAAGGTAGGGCAGCGGTAATGGTATAGCGTTGTGACATGTTGGATTTTTTGAAGTCACAAAAATAGGGAATTTTAAACCCGTTATAAATAGAAGTATCCCGCTTTCGCGAAAGCAGAATACTATCTTTATAATATGTCTTAGGAAATCAAGATAGATTTACTGTAGGTCTTTCCTTCAAAACGAATATTGTAAAAGTATTGCCCTGTAAATAACCGTTTATTTATGGCTTGTTTTACATTAATTTTTTGAGGGCCTTCAAACATAAAGTCATTAGCAAGTATGCCTACTTCTTGCCCTAAGAGATTGTATAGGCTTACAGTTACCTTTGCTGTGGTAGGTAGGTCAAATTCTATAAAGGTTTGTCTGTTTTGGTAAGTTCCTAGATGTGAGAATCCATCTGCTGCAACTATATCTGGAACACTTAAGGTTGCGCAAGAAAATCCTAGATTTAAGGTCTCATAGTCTTCTCCTTGGAAGACCGCATCTAGTGTAGAGGGGTCTATACATAACCAATCTTGTAAGACGCTTTTATAAACACTTCTAAAATCTATTCCAAAAGCGAGATTCCCAACATTATCTGGGTTTTGCATATCGGGATGCTCTCCTATAAACCCGTTTCCATCTAAAGCAGGGCCAAAAAACATAATAGGACTTGCAGCACCGTTATCTGTTCCTTGCGAACCATTTTCTTCAATACGTCTTCCAAATTCTGAAAACGTCATAGATAGTACGTTGTCTTGCATCCCAGCATCTTCTAGATCCTCATAAAAACTTTTCATATTGGTAGCAATTTCCTCCATTAAAAAGTCATGAGACTCAACTTGCGTAGCATGCGTGTCAAAACCACCTAAGGTTACTAAATACACTTTTGTACTTAGACCTCCTTTAATCATTCTAGCGACTAGTGATAATTGTCTCCCTAAAGATTCGCCTGTGTACTCTACTGCGTTAGACGAGCTGGCATAAGCTTCGTGTATCACGCCTGCATAGGTTACAGTTGTGTTTTTCATAGCTCGCATAAACTCTAGTTGCTCTCCATAAGTACATCCTGGTACATCTAATACATCGTGCAGCATTCCTTTTTCTGCGATAGACTCTAACTGATCGGGATTAATGATTGAAAAACCATAATTAGCATCAAGGCCGTCTAGTAAAAGATTTCCTTGATTCCCTATTTGTATTGCTGCAGGTTCTTCTGGTGGGTTGGTTAAATAATCAGGAAAGAGCGTCTCAAAATAACGCCCTAAAATTCCGGTATCAGTAGCACCATTATTTATTCCAGAAGCCCAGATATCTGAACTTTTAAAATGCGATAAATCTTGATTTTCATAGCCTACTCCGTGTACTACTTTCATCGCTCCATCTCCCCATAAGGATTGTAAGTTTTGCATAGAAGGAGGCATTCCTATATCTGGTGATAATTGATAAAGATCTCCTTCTTGATGTCGTATGGTAGGGCGTTTATTTGCATAAAAATCATAATCAGATAAGGGTACAATCGTATTAAGACCATCATTACCTCCTTTTAAACGTACGAGTACTAATGCTCTGTCAGATATTTCTGCCGCTGCGAGTGCTGCCGTTAAACGCGTAGGGGAGGAGGCAGATAGGTTTGCGCCTCCAAGCATCATAGTACCCCCTCCTACAAGGCCTAAAGCTTGTAAAAAAGAACGTCTATTCCAAGTGCTGTGTTCTTGGTCATGATGGGCATCTGTAATTTTTGCAGAAGGCCCATGATAGTTGCGTTTTGGTGCTTTTTGTTTTGATGAGCCCGAATGATTTCCAGGCTGGTGCTTACTATTTTTTGAATCGTGATTACACATAAGGCTGGAGTTTATTTAAGTTGAAATTCGGGCATTCTAAAAATATGTTGGATAAGTAGTATGACTTGATAGCTTGCCCCATCCCAACTTAGATTCCAAGAACCATCGTCGTAGTATCCTTGTGGCACTTCGCTTTTAAAAACATCTGTAGCAGCGTCATATTCTGAGGGGGTATGGAGCGGTTTAGATAGGAAAAAATCTACGATAGTGGTTGTGATTAGATAGGGGTCGTTACTATTATTAGTAAGGTTAATAGCAAACTGCCTGTATTGTTCTGAATCATAATCCCAAAACTGCCAGGATACATAGTCCATTCCTAACCATCTTCCTGTTAAGGTACTTGTATTTATCCAATCTTGATCTCGCTGCCACCCTGCTACATCTATTGGTTGAAAAAAATCTTGCCCTAAAACACCATTTAAATAAATAATTAAAGCTAGGAATTCTCTTTCTGAACCAGCAGACATCATTTCTGTCTCCCTAATAAATGTAAGATTTAGGTCATAAGGACTTTTTACAATCTGGCTAAGAGCATTTTCATCAAAAAAATGTTCACTCTTAAACAAGAGATTTAGCACAGGAGCGATCTCCCAGTTTGAAGCGATAAAAACATCTTTTAATTCATTTATTATAGGTTCACTTATCGCAGGACTTACAAAATAGTTGTACAGTTTAGTACAAATAAATGTAGCGATAAGCTCTGCTTTTTCTTGAAAAAGAATATCTATTACATCATCATACCCCCAGTTTCCTGTTTGTCCAAAAATGGTTTTTTCTGTGGTGTCAAAAGTGCTTTCTTCAAAGAAAATAGCAGCCCCAAAATCTGTCCAGTGGTTATAGCCTGTTAAAGCTCTAGAAGTTTCTATAATATCCTGTTGTGTGTAACCATTATTTGCTCCTAAGGTAAACAGCTCATACAATTCGCGGGCATAATTCTCATTAGGGCTTACACTTGTGTTTTCAAAACCATTAAGCATTAGGAGCATTGCTGGAGCGATGCCTATTTCTCTTACAAAGGTTTTAAAATTACCTAAACTATGTGTTTGTAGTAAATCCCAGTATTGAAATAAGTAAGGGGCGTGTTGAAACACATCTATTTGAGCAACAAAGTGATTGAACCAAAAAAAGGAAAGACGTGCTTTTAAGCCTTTATTTAATAAATCTCTTGCTGCTTCTTTATACCAATCGTCACGCTGTTGATTGTTCTCTTCTGGATAATCGTTGTAATCTCCAAATGCCCAAAAGGCCCACTCTGGCGTAAAGGTATTAGGCGTTGCAATGGCCTCATCTATCATGTTTTGCACAGCTTCTCCTGGAGTGATTGATAACGCGGCAGTTAACTCAGCCATTGTAGCACCGTACCCTAAACGTCTGTAGAGGTGTTTTACCTTTTGTGCATCCCAAGGATTACTACCTGAAGGAGCATAAGGAGCTAGTGTAGAAGAGTTGCAAGTAGTAAGTGTTTCCATAGATGAGAAATTTTACCTAATATACAGAATGTACTACAGAATAGCAAATTGCTTTATTTGGACAATTTGTGTCACTCAATGTTGAATTGTTTAGTATATTGATGACAAATTTAGATATATGATTACACCGCCTCCTTTACAACCTGGGGATAAAGTAGGTTTAGTAGCTACTGCTAGAAAAATCTCTTTAGAAGAACTTGCCGAAGGAATCACACTACTTGAAGATTGGGGGCTTGTTCCCGTAATCGGGAAAACCATCGGGTTACAAGACAATCAATATGCAGGAACAGATGCGCAACGAGCGCAAGATTTTCAGGAGATGCTTGTAGATTCAAGTATTAAAGCGATCTGGTGTGCACGTGGGGGGTATGGTACAGTGCGTATTATTGATCAATTGGATTTTTACAAATTTGTAAAACACCCTAAATGGATTGTTGGCTACTCAGACGTAACCGTATTGCACAGCCATCTTCATAAAATAGGTTTTCAGACCATTCACGGTACGATGCCTGTAAGTTTAGGTGATAATTCTGCTTTCGCGAAAACGAGCCTTAAAAAATCTCTTTTTGGAGAAAAACCTGATTTTACATACCCTACAAATCATACCTTTAACAAAAAAGGAAAAGCACGAGGACTGCTGGTAGGAGGAAACCTCTCTATTTTATATTCTTTATGTGGGAGTTCTTCCAATCTTGATACCGAAGGTAAAATATTGTTTATAGAAGATCTAGATGAATATCTATACCATATAGACCGTATGATAATGAACCTTAAGCGCAATGGTATGTTAGACCACCTAGCAGGGTTAGTAGTAGGAGGTATGACCAAGATGCATGACAACCGTATTCCTTTTGGAAAAACAGCTCAGGAGATTGTGATAGATGCAGTACAAGATTGTGATTTTCCTATAGCGTTTGATTTTCCTGCGGGTCACTTAGACGATAACCGTGCTTTAGTGTTAGGCGCAGAGGTTGAGCTTACTGTAGGCTCTCAGGAGGCTTCACTAAACTATTTGTA
>CAZJRA010000039.1:6520-9084 GCA_964548335.1 uncultured Flavobacteriaceae bacterium
TACATCTGGATATTATTTGTAAGAAAAAAGAGGGTGTACTTGTTGTTGTAGCAGTACAGACACGTAATTCAGATTTTTTTGGTGATCCTCAAACTTTTGTATCTCCAGGAAAGATTAATAACATTATCAAAGCGACAAACGAATATGTTATTTCTAAAGATTTAGACGTTGAGGTGCGCTTTGATATTATAGGGATTCTTAAAAACGCCAAGCAACAAGAATTAAAGCATTTTGAAGATGCTTTTTATCCTTTTTAAGATGTAGTGAAACGATAAAGGGTTTTTACTTGATGTATTAAGGACTATAGACCAATTTACACTAGGAAGTACGTTTTCTTTAAAACAAGGAAACGTATCTTTGTGAAAAGCGTTAAAATAAAAACTATGAAATCTTCTTTTTCTGAAATCTTAGAATCGCACCCCACGGTACTCATTGATTTTTTTGCTACTTGGTGTGGCCCGTGTAAAACATTAGGGCCTATTTTAGAACAGGTAAAAGATGAATTAGCAGGAGAGGTTAAGATTATAAAAATAGATGTAGATAAAAACCAAGCTCTTGCAACAAAATACCAAGTGCGTGGCGTACCTACAATGATACTTTATAAAGAAGGGAAGCAAGTCTGGCGACAATCTGGCGTAGTGCAAAAATCTGATTTAATTAACACTATTAAAACAGCTTAAAATGATTCTTCTTATTTCGCCAGAGCAAACAAATAATACAGAGGTTAAAACGCTTCATCAGCTTTTTGAAGCCGGGCTTACTCATTTTCATTTTAGAAAACCTACCGCAAGCCTAGAACAGCATATTGCGTATCTTAAAAGTGTAGACTCTAAGTATCATAAATACATTATGACACATAATTTCCATCAAGAGTTATGTGAACTATTTGATATAAAAGGAGTGCATCTTGAAGAAGCAAAATGGCGTGCTCAAGGCGAGCAACTAGACGAGTATGTAGCTACTTTTATCAAAACAAATAAAGCAGTTTCTTCTTCTTACCACGAACCAGAAGATCTCGCTGCACAAACTGTAGTTTTTGAGTATACTATTTTAAGTCCTGTATTTGCTGCAATTTCTAAAAGTGAGATGCAAGGACGTGGGTTTGATGTTCGTCATATAGATAAGCTTATTGTTGGTATGGGAGGAATTAACGCACAGACTACTCCAGAAGCTGTAAACCTAGGGTTTAAAGGGGTAGGGGCATTAGGAGGCGTATGGAATGCAGAAAACCCAGTAAGCGCTTTTAAAGAGATGAAAAACGCTTTCGCGAAAGCGACTATTTAAGTTTTATTATTATTCTAAGATGGCAAAACGAGGCTCAGAGAAAAATACGAAGAATAAGGCAAAGCACGCCAAACTCATGGATCGTAAGAAAAACAAAAAGCGTAAGGAGGAAAACACTCGTAAAGCAAAACTAAAAGCTATTGTGCAAAAAGCGAAGGAAGGAGGAGCATAGTCTTTATTGTAATAATCGAATATATAAATTACCAACCTTTAAAAGGTTTTTTGCTTAATTGTGAGTTGTAATAACGTTTGTCACCAGTAACTTCATTTTCAATCCAAGCAGGTTTTAAAAATTGTTCATTTTCTGTCTTGAGTTCGATTTCGGCCAGGACCAATCCTTCATTAGCTCCATAAAACTCGTCAATTTCCCAAAGGTGTTTTCCAGCTTTCACTTCGTAACGTGTTTTGTCTATCACTCCAGGAAGGCATAATTTGAGTAAAGTTTCGGCTTTAGATACGCTTATTTCTTCTTCTACTTCTATACGCGTGGTGCCACTCTCATTAGACTTGCCTTTAATCGTTAAGAAACCTTGCTTTCCTTTAATACGAACGCGCACAGTACGCTCAGGGTCTGTGCTGAGGTAGCCTTGGGTGATACGTGTTTTTTTTACAGCTTCCTGTTTATAAACTTCTGAGTTTACGAGAAATTTTCGCTCTATCTCCAGAGATTCTGTTGCTTTTTCAGTAGTCACAGTTTTGCTTTCATTCTCATCGCTCCGCCATGGTGGGCTTTTGCGATTATCTCCCGCATAATATAATATAAGGCTATCACCATCCGAATCTTGTAAATGTGCTTCCCTCCATAACCAAGGTTGATCTGTGGGGAGTAGGTTAAAGTGAATTCCGCTTTCGCGTAAGCGTGCCACTTCTTTATCTAAAGAAGTTGTTTCAAAATAAATCGTAGTTCCTTTTTCTTTAGGTAATGTCTTTACTAATTGAATAGAGAATGTAGCATCACCATCAGGAGATTCAAAACGAGCATAATGGGGTAAACTTTTTACAATAAGTTTAAGGCCTATTTTTTTATAAAATAAGATGGATGAAGCAACATCTAAAGAAGGAATAGTAATCTGGTTGAGATTCATGAAATACATTTTTCGTAAATTAAAGATACCGATTATTGAAATATGTAACTTGCATTTTATAATGGATTTACCTATTAAAGAAATTATTCATGTAGATATGGACGCCTTTTTTGCGTCTGTAGAGCAGTTGGATAATCCAGAATTACGCGGAAAAGCTCTTGCTGTAGGCGGTGGTGAAGAACGTGGTGTGGTAAG
>CAZJRA010000040.1:0-9083 GCA_964548335.1 uncultured Flavobacteriaceae bacterium
ATATAAGAAGGCGCTTTATATCTATGAGCTTTCACAAAAGCTCAACAAAAATTACCTTATAAATCCTTCTACCTTATCTAGACCTAACGTTTTAGAAGACTTCATATTAATATCTATAAAATTACCTTATACCATTGCTTTAGCACAAACATCTGTTAATTACAACACAAAGTTATGTTCTAGTAATACGATTTTAGAAAGCATAAAGCATCTTAAAACGTATTGTGAAGAGTTAAAGAACACACACTTATATAATAATAAGGATATTACTTCTATAGATAAGGAAATAAGCAATTTCACAAACTTATACCTACGCTGGCGTTTAATCTTAACACAACAGAATTAAGCTTAAAATTATATAGTCTTCAAAAGTATCGTTCTTAAAAGGAAGATTATACTATAATATTCCAATATCTACAGGGGTAAAAATGTGTAAATTTAATTTGGTAATCGTAAATTTGCCCACAACATTTATAAACCACCCAACAATGAATAGAATACTATTTGCACAACTTTTAATAGTTCTTCTATGTTTTCAAGTAGGAGTTGCTCAAAATGACTCTATTTCTAAACCAGAAACTATTAATGAGAAGTTTGAAAAACTCTTGAAGGAATCAAACAATTATGAAGATTATAAAGTAATCAAGAAGCATAAGATATACCAACTAAGAGAAAATACTCAAAAACATATTGAAGGCTTAAACTCTCAAATAAGCACACTTGGTGGTACTATTAATACCTTAAACACAGAGATTACAACTCTTAAAGCAAGTCTAAATAACACGAAGACTACTTTAAAAGGTATTAACAAAGAGAAAGATTCTATAAACTTTTTTGGAACTTTAATGAGTAAAGCCGGTTACAATACAATGGTGTGGTCTATAGTTACTATACTCTTATTGGGACTTTTATTCTTTATATTTAAATTTAAGAATAGTAATATTCTTACAAAACAAGCAAAAAAGAAACTAGAAGAAGTAGAAAACAGTTTTGAAAGCTATAAACATAAAGCTTTAGAAAAAGAACAAAAACTAGGAAGACAGCTTCAAGACGAGCGTAATAAATCTCCAAAGAAGACTAAAAGATAGTCTTACAAATACCTATACGACATAAATAAGTCTTAAAAACAATAAAGATGCGCATAGACATTATTACAGTTGTTCCAGACTTACTCAAAAGCCCTTTTGAAGCATCTATCATGCAACGCTCTATAGAGAAAGGTCTTGTAGAAGTACATTTTCATAACCTACGCGATTATAGCTCTAATAACTATAAACAGGTAGATGATTACCAGTTTGGAGGAGGTGCCGGAATGGTTCTTATGATTGAACCTATAGATAAATGTATCTCTCAACTTAAAAGCGAGCGTGACTATGACGAGGTGATTTATATGACCCCCGATGGAGAAACTCTTAATCAAGGGATGGCAAATACGCTTTCGCTACAAAAAAATATTATTATCCTATGTGGTCATTACAAAGGAGTAGATCAGCGTGTGCGTGACCAATTTATTACTAAAGAGATTTCTATAGGAGATTATGTACTTAGTGGAGGCGAACTAGGAGCACTTATTTTATGTGATGCTATTATTAGGCTTATTCCAGGAGTATTAGGTAATGAAACCTCTGCACTCACAGATAGCTTTCAAGACAATTTACTTGCCCCTCCCATTTTTACAAGACCTGCAAAATATAAAGACTGGGAAGTACCCGAAATCTTACTCTCTGGTCACAGTGCTAAGATAGAAGCCTGGCGAGAAGATAAAGCCTACGAACATACTAGACAAAGACGCCCCGATTTATTAGATGAATAACGCTTTCGCGAAAAACAAAAAATACCTCCATTACTGAAGGGATTTTTTTATGTAGTATTAATAGAGACTACTGATTCATCGAAATCAAGAATTCCTCATTATTACGTGTACTCTTTATACGGTCACTCATAAACTCCATTGCCTCTACTGGATTCATATCTGCAAGATACTTACGTAATACCCATAAACGCTGACTTGTATCTTTAGAATGCAATAAATCGTCACGACGTGTACTTGAAGAGGTAAGGTCTATCGCTGGGAAAATACGTCTGTTAGATATATTACGATCTAACTGTAACTCCATATTACCTGTTCCTTTAAACTCTTCAAAAATCACCTCATCCATCTTAGAACCTGTTTCGGTAAGTGCTGTAGCTATAATGGTAAGTGAACCTCCATTTTCTATATTACGAGCTGCTCCAAAAAAGCGTTTAGGCTTGTGTAATGCATTTGCATCTACCCCTCCAGAAAGTATTTTTCCTGAGGCAGGTTGTACTGTATTATAAGCACGGGCTAAACGTGTAATAGAGTCTAATAAGATTACGACATCATGACCACACTCTACAAGACGCTTTGCTTTTTCTAAAACAATATTAGCCACTTTTACGTGTTCATGAGCTTCTTTATCAAAAGTAGAAGCTACTACTTCTCCTTTTACATTACGCTGCATATCTGTTACCTCTTCTGGACGTTCATCTATAAGAAGAATCATCTGGTATACTTCTGGATGATTTGCTGCTATTGCATTTGCAACATCCTTAAGTAGCATTGTTTTTCCTGTCTTAGGTTGTGATACTATCATACCACGTTGTCCTTTACCTATAGGAGCAAACATATCCATCACACGAGTAGAGATGCTAGACTGTCTATCTGCTATATTAAACTTCTCTGTTGGAAACAAAGGTGTTAAGTGCTCAAAAGAAACACGATCTCTCACTATATTAGGACTTAATCCATTAATTCTAGATACCTTAATAAGCGGAAAATACTTCTCACCTTCTTTAGGCGGACGTATTACACCTAATACTGTATCTCCTGTCTTAAGACCAAAAAGGCGTATTTGAGATTGAGATACATATACATCATCTGGAGAGGCTAGGTAATTATAATCTGATGATCTTAAAAACCCATATCCATCTTGCATTATATCAAGAACGCCCTCACTCTCTATAATTCCTTCAAACTCATAATCAGGCTTACGATACCTATTACGGCTATCTTTATTACCATTGTTTTGATTTCGGTTGTTAGAGTTACGATTATTCTGATCGCGATTGTTCTGATTGCGATTGTTAGAATTTCGATTATTCTGGTTGCGATTATTCTGATTACGATTGGTATCCTTAGATTTATCGTTTTTAGAATCCTTATCTTTTTGCTCTGGTCGCTCGTTACGCTTAGTATGGTGAGGCTTTTGAGTAGCTTCTTTATTTTCGCTTGAACCTGACGACGCTTTAGAAACTTGTCCTTTTGCAGGTGCCTGTCTTGGTCTAGGAGGTTGTGAAGTTTTCGGCGCTGTTTCGCTTTTTGGTGCAGCTACAGTAGCATCTACATTTTTTATGTCTTTTACAACAACCTTAGAAGGATCTGAAGCTTGTACGTCAAGTATTTTATAGATTAAATCTAATTTTTTAAATGACCTAAATTTAGGAACATTAATACCCTTAGCAATTTCCTGTAACTCAGGAAGTTTTTTTGATTTTAATTCTGTAATGTCAAACATCTAGTAACTAGAATGAATTAATAATTGTGTGATTTTTTAAACTACCAAAAAGAAGAGATTTGGTATTTTCTTTAGCAAGCAAATAATAAGCGGAGAGCCTATTATGTCTTTGTCTGCACAATGATACAATTTTATTTTGAAAGTTTTCTAGTATACTAACAAAAGAAGTTTATTTTTGCCTTATAAATTACTATTTGTGCTACAAAGAATACAAACCATATACCTTATCATAGCTGCGCTTGCATCGGGCATACTACCCTTTATTTTAAGCTTATATTCAGATAATCAAGGTACTATGATGTACGCAAAAGATGACGTGCTTATCATAAGCTTATTTATAGCTAGTTCGTTATTATCATTTATCACGATATTTTTATACAAAAAAAGACAAAATCAATTCGTCTTAGGACGTCTTACTATCTTAATAAACTTTATTTTATTAGGTGTATTGGTGTATCGATCACAAATCTTATCCGGAGGGGCGGCGGCTCTTGAGAAGGGTATTGGGATGGCGATTCCGCTTGTTTCTATCGTTTTTATTGCCCTTGCTAACAAGGCAATCAAGCGCGATGAAGATCTCGTAAAATCTGTAGACCGATTGCGATAGACCTATAATCTATATGTTTATTAACTTACTAAAGCCTTCATATATTGAAGGCTTTTTTTATCTAGGCACTTCTATTACTTCAAGGTTACCCACTTCTCCCCTATCTACCGTAAATCTAAGCATCGTGCGTACTTTATGAAAACCATGTTTTCCTATGGCGCCTGGATTCATATGTAACAACCCTAATTTACGATCTGGCATTACTTTAAGAATATGGCTATGACCACAAATAAACAAACCTGGAGGGTTTGCTCGTATACTATCTCGTATCGCTGGCAAGTATCTCCCAGGATAGCCTCCTATATGGGTAATCCATACATCTAGTCCTTCACAATCAAACCTATTGTTTAAGGGAAACTCTGCGCGTGCATCCTTGTCGTCTATATTACCGTACACAGCACGCAAGGGTTTTAGTTTCTTAAGAGTATCTGTTACTACAAGATCTCCTATGTCTCCTGCATGCCATACTTCATCTACAGCTTTTACATGATTACAGATATGCGTATCTATATAACTATGGGTATCGCTAAGCAGTAAAATTTTTTTCAAGAGTAAAGAGTTTCGATACGCCTTTTTGAAAGCGTATATTTGTTCAAAAATAAGACTCTTTTGCGGTATTTTATCCAATTATCATATAATGGAACTCCATATCACGGGTGGCAACGTCAACCCAATGCAGTAACGGTACAGCAAACTATAGAAGAGGCTTTGAGTACTATCTTAAGAAAACCCATTACCATAATGGGTGCAGGACGTACAGATACAGGAGTGCACGCAAGTATGATGTATGCACATATGGATTGGGAAGAAACCGCTTTCGCGAAAGCAGACTTAGAAAACCTCACTTATAAGCTTAACAACCTATTACCTACCAGTATTGCGATAACTAACATGTTTCCTGTAGCTCCAGAAGCACATACCCGTTTTGACGCTATGGCAAGGTCGTATGTATATAAACTACGTGCTACAAAAAGTCCGTTTACCGAAAATAAAGTCTATTACTACAGACCTAAACTAGATATGGAGGCGATGAATGCCGCTGCTCAAATCTTACTAGACTATACAGATTTTGAATGCTTTAGTAAGGTACATACAGATGTGAGAACGTATCTTTGTGCGATTACTCACGCACAGTGGACATTGCAAGGAGACGAGTGGCATTTTACCATTACTGCAGACCGATTTTTACGCAATATGGTACGAGCCATTGTAGGCACATTAATAGCGATAGGTCGTGGTAAGCAATCTCCAGAGTGGATGCATACAGTAATACAGAGTAAAGATAGAGCCATTGCAGGTGCTTCTGCCCCAGCCCATGGTTTGTATCTATATAATATTAAGTACCCAGAAAGTATATTTATAAACTAGATGTCTGAAACTAAAGGAAAAGCATTTGACACACAACTCTTTAAGAGGCTACTTAAATTTGCTAGTCCTTATAAGAGCAAACTGTATATAGCAGCCATAAGTGCTATAATGTTATCGCTTTGTGCCGCGCTCAATCCTTACTATATGCAGTATGCTATAGACTTAGGGATAAGTAAAAAATCTTCGGGTGACTTGTTCTATTTCTTACGACTGATGGCATTGGTGCTTTTGGGGCAAGTAGTGTTTCAATTACTATTTATCTATTTTTCTAATTGGATAGGACAACAAGTGATACGGGATATACGTGTTACTCTTTTTAAACATATGTTGCGTTTTAAAATGCAGTATTATGACACTTCTGCCGTAGGAAGACTCGTTACTCGTGCAGTGGGTGATATTGAGACCATTTCTAGTATTTTTAGTCAAGGTTTATTTATGATTATTGCAGACCTGCTTAAGATGAGTATCGTACTAGGTTTTATGTTTGCAAAAAGTTGGAGGCTTACCCTTATTGTCTTGGCCGTTTTTCCTATTATTCTGTATGCGACTCGAGTATTTCAACAAGCCATGAAGGTTGCTTTTGAAGAAGTAAGAACACAAGTATCTAATCTCAATACTTTTGTACAAGAGCGCATTACAGGTATGAAAATCGTACAGGTCTTTAACCACGAAAAGATAGAGCACGATAAGTTTAAGGCCATTAACAAAAAGCATATGGATGCTTGGAACAAAACGGTATGGTACAACTCTATTTTCTTCCCTATTGCAGAGATGTGCACTTCTATAACCATTGGTCTTATTGTATGGTATGGGGGGCTTAAAGCAGCACAGTCTGATGTTATCACCCTAGGGATGATTACTGCTTTTGTGAGTTATATAAGTATGCTGTTTACTCCCCTACGGCAAATAGCAGATAAGTTTAATACGCTACAAATGGGAATGGTGGCTGCAAATAGAGTATTTGGCATTCTAGATACTTCGGCTACAATAGAAGATAAAGGAACCACTAACATAGGAAATGTACAAGGAGAGATTTACTTTGACTCTGTACGTTTTAGCTATGTAAAAGATGAAGAAGTCTTAAAAGGAATTTCTTTTACCGCAAAGCCAGGAGAGACTATTGCAATTGTAGGGTCTACAGGTGCAGGAAAATCTACTATCATAAACTTATTAAGTAGGTTTTATGAGATAGACAGTGGGACTATTTCTATAGATGGGGTGTCTATAAAAGAGTTTCCGTTATATCAAGTTAGAAATGAGATTGCCCTTGTATTACAAGATGTATTCTTATTTGCTGATACAATTTTAAACAATATTACGTTAAATGACACTTCTATTTCTGAGGAAGAGGTTATTGCCTCTGCAAAAGCGATAGGCGTACACAAATTTATATCTAGCCTACCCCAAGGATACCACTACAATGTAAAAGAACGCGGTGTGATGCTCTCTAGTGGACAGCGCCAACTCATAGCCTTCTTAAGAGCTTATGTAAGTAACCCGTCTATCCTAGTGTTGGATGAAGCCACCTCGTCTATAGATTCTTCTAGTGAGCAGTTAATCCAAAAAGCTATTGGAAAAATAACCAAAGGTCGCACCTCTATCGTCATTGCCCACAGGCTAGCTACCATTAAAAAAGCAGACCAAATCTTAGTCATGGAAAAAGGGATGATTGTAGAAAAAGGAACCCATGCGGCATTAATTGCAAAAGAAAGTGGTTACTACAAAAACCTTTACGAAGTACAGTTTAAAAACACAGAAATAGTTGATAGGTAATAGCTTTTAATTATTGGCTTAAAATTGGTAGTTTACACTACATATTTTATGCTCTCGATAAACTTACTGCTTCTTCAAAATCTAACTTAAATCCTGTGTGAGTAATTCTATAAGCTCGTTTACTTCTTTAAAAAGTACAAACTCACCATTTTTTATATAGCTTATTTCTCCAGATTCCTCACTTACTACAAGTGCAAGTGCATCTGTCTTTTCGGTAATACCCACTGCGGCTCTATGTCGTAACCCAAATCTAAGAGGGATATTTTTTTCTTGAGTCACAGGAAGGATAACACGGGTAGCAGTTATCCTATCTTCTTCTATAATTAAAGCGCCATCGTGTAAGTTAGAATTCTTAAAAAAAACGCTTTCTACAATGGGTCTGTTTACCTCTATATTCATAACATCTCCCGTAGATTTTACGAAATCTAAACTAGTAGTCCTACGTATAACGATAAGTGCACCTGTATTAGTAGTTGCCATATTCTTACAGGCAGCAACAACTGCGTTAATATCCAGATTTAAAGCACTCTCTTTTTTAAGGAACTGAAGGTTTTTAAACATTCCTCTCCCTCCTTTTGCAATATTTGTACTTCCTATCATTAATAAGAATTTTCTTATCTCTTGTTGAAAAACAACAATAAGTGCAAACATCCCTACTCCTATAAATTGCCCTAAAATGGTACTTAACATTTCCATTTTAAGTAATACCGTAAGTTGCCATATTAAATAAACAACCACAATACCTATAAAAATATTAATAGCAACAGTACCTCTTACTAATTTGTATACGTAGTAGAGTAATAACGCAACGAGTACGATATCTATAATATCAAGAATTCTAAATTGTTCTAGTATTTCCAAAAGAAGTGTTGCTTTTACAGTAAAAATAACAGAATTACTGACAGTACAAAAGGTATTGCATAAATTAAGTGTTCTTACTTATAAAACAAGCTTATTCTTTCCACTTTATATTGCACCCTATACTAGGTTTCTGGTTTTTATCTTGTGGTCTGCTATTAAACACATTATCTAAAGCTTCTCGCAAATGTCTTCCGTTTACAGGAATGCCATTACCTGGACGGCTATCATCTAATTGCCCTCTATATACGAGCCTATCTCTTCCATCAAAAAGATAAAAATCGGGAGTGCAAGCTGCTTCATAGGCTTTTGCAATCTCTTGAGACCCATCATATACATACGGAAACCTAAAATTATGTTTCCTCGCAAAATCCCACATTTCCTTTGGTCCATCTTGTGGATATTTCTCTATATCATTACTACTTATGGCTACAAACCCAAATCCTAGCACCCTATAATCGTTTGCTATACGCACAATCTCATCTACCTCGTGTATTACAAAAGGGCAATGGTTACAAATAAACATCACCACAGTTCCTTTTTCACCACGTATATCAGCATAAGAACAGTATTGATTCGTCACGCTATCTTTAAGTTTAAAATCGGGTGCTTGGGTTCCTAAAGGAAGCATATTAGAAGGTGTCATTGCCATAATATCGTTTATTAAATGAGAGTTGCCTAGATAGGTCGTATTAAGATAGTGTTTGTTACGCTTTTGCGAAAACAAAAACCACCTCTATCTCTAGAAGTGGTTTTATTTTATGATTCCTTTCTGGAAAAAACCTTAATGTTTATGAAATTCTGCACTTGTCTACCAACAATAGGTTCACAAGATTTCCGCCTTCGCAAGATTTCCGCCTTCGCGGAAATATTATTTTATCATTTCATAAGAGCGCTTTACAAAATCTGTAAGTGCTTCTCCCTTAAGTAGCCCTTGAGAC
>CAZJRA010000041.1:0-8938 GCA_964548335.1 uncultured Flavobacteriaceae bacterium
GGATATAATGTCATTAAAAAAACGGACATTTTTTAAGTCATCAGACGCAAGAGGATTTCTTTTTTTCTTGTTACTGACCTCTGTGGTTGCAATACTTATAAAACTCTCTAAGGATTATACACAGGCTTGTAGTATTCCAATTAGTATAGCAGGAGTTCCTCTTGATAAGACTATAAAGACAATTAGCCCTCAAGAGTTAGCTTTTAATGCTAAAATAAGCGGTTTTTCTATGTTGAGAAACTCACTTAAAACACCAGAGTTAGAAATTAATTTTAGCAGTTTAGATTCTATTACGTCCTCTAGGTTGAGTTATGATACAAGTAGGCTAAATAGTATTTTAAAAGAAGTAATGCCAGGGGGTAAAGAATTTTCTAATTATAACTCATCTTCAATTGCAGTAGGGATAGATGTGTTATCTACTAAAAAAGTACCTGTTCTTGTAGATGTACAGTTAGATTTTAATAATGGCTATAATACGTATGATTCTGCTATTGTCACACCCGATAGTGTTACTGTGGTAGGACCTTTGGGAGAGCTTGAAAAAGTAAAAGGAATCCAAACACATTCTCAAAAGGTCGATAATGTTACGAATGAGGTGTCACTAACATTAGAATTAGATACGCTTGCAGTATATGAAAACCTTAAATTTTCTGCTTCAAAATTTAGGTATACACAAAAAGTAGCAAAATATACAGAGGGGTCTTTTTCTATACCTGTTACTGTTAATGGTATTAATAGAGAAAAGGTGAAGATTTTTCCTCGTGAAGTAGAGTTGTTTTTTGTTGCGAGTCTAGATGAGTATGATTCTGTATTACCTACAGATTTTGAAATTGTTGCAGATTTTTCACAAAGAAGAGGTGCAGAAGAACATATTGTGTTATCCATTTCTAGAGAACCAAGTAATGTGAGAAATGTTAGGTTGGGTACTAAACACATTAAATTTATAGTTGTTAATTAATTTCTTATGATTGTAGGTCTTACAGGAGGTATAGGAAGCGGTAAAACAACTGTAGCAAGTTTATTTGAAGACTTTGGAATCCCTATTTATATAGCAGATGTAAGAGCTAAACACTTAATGAATAACTCTGAAGAAATTAAAAAGAAGATACAAAATTTCTTAGGGGCTAATGCATATACTAATAACGGTTTAAACACTGT
The DNA here is from genome assembly GCA_964548335.1 of uncultured Flavobacteriaceae bacterium. Taxonomy (GTDB): domain Bacteria; phylum Bacteroidota; class Bacteroidia; order Flavobacteriales; family Flavobacteriaceae; genus Dokdonia. Next base: position 1,159 of record CAZJRA010000041.1, read on the forward strand.
TTATGTGGCTAAAAAAGTATTTAGTGATAAAAACCTCTTAGCGAAACTAAATAATATAGTTCACCCTGAAGTAGATAAAGATTTTAAGGAATGGTATGCTGCCCAAGAGTCTCCTTATGTTATAAAAGAAGCAGCAATACTTTTTGAAAATGGAGGCTATAAAAAGTGCGATTATATAGTGCTAGTTACAGCCCCTTTAGAAGATAGGGTAGAGCGTGTAATTAAAAGGGATAAGGTTAGCTCTGCTGAAGTTTTAAAGCGTATAAATAATCAGTGGCCAGATGTACGCAAGAGAAGCTTGTCTGATGCGGTTATAAATAATACTACATTATCACAATTAGAACCTCAGGTAAAGAGGATTCACACTCACCTTCTTGTCAAATTAGAACAAGGGCGATAATCCTTTGTTAACATTTGGTTAAATGGAAACTTCCCTAAATGTTAAACTCTTATTTTTGATTAGTGAACAAAAAACTGTTTTTACTCTTAATTGTTCTTATGAGTCTTTCGCTTATAGGAATCATATTTGTACAAGGATACTGGATTTCTGAAAGTGTTGCTACCAAGAAAGAACAGTTTGCATTTAGTGCAAAGCGAGCATTAGCTTCTGTTGCTATAAGTGTTCAAAACAGAGAACTAGAAGATTACTATTATCCTTTAGAAAAAATAATAGACAGCCTTGAGGTTCCTGACGATCTGACCTTTGATGAATTGTTTTTTATAGAAGAAGACCCTGTAAGTAATGAGATATTTTTATATCGTAATGGTATTTTATCACAGGATTTTAAAGTTTCTGCACCTGTACTTGAAAATGACTTAGATAGTTTAGAGATAACTCGTTATTATAACAGGAGCTCTAGACAGATTATTAGAAGAAATGGCTTAGACGGAAATGAGGCAGTAAGTAAGGATCGAACACAAGAGTTTTCAAGACTTTTAGATTTTGAAAAGTACAACTATTCCAAACTCATTAATGATGTGGTGCGAAAAGTACCTGTACATAAAAGAGTAACAGAAAAAGAGATAAGACGCCTTTTAACTCTAGAACTCACAAAACGTGATTTGGATTCAAATTTTGAATTTGCAGTATTTAGTAACGACTTAATGACAAAAGTGAGGTCTGAAAACTTTGATATAGAAGAATATGCCCAATTGTATAAAGTTCCTATTTTTCAAGATGATGAGGGAATGAGTAATTATTTTTTATATGCCACTTTTCCAGGAGAAAATAGGTTTGTGATTTCATCTGTATCAGGAATGGCGGGAATGTCTATAATCTTTACTCTTATTATTATAGTAGCATATGCTAGTGCATTGTTACAGCTTAATAGACAGCGACAAATCTCTCAGATTAAGACAGATTTTATTAATAATATGACGCATGAGTTTAAGACACCTATAGCAACCATTAATCTTGCATTAGATGCAGTAAAAAATCCTAAAGTCTCAGATAATAGAGAGAAAGTAGCTTATTATCATAAGATGATAAGGGAAGAGAATAAACGTATGCATGCACAGGTAGAAAACGTATTGCGAATCTCTAAATTAGAGAAGAATCAATTAGATATTAGAAAAGAGCGCTATAAACTACATGATATTATAGAAGATGCTGTAAATCATATTCAATTAGTTGTAGAAGACCGTAAGGGGTATGTGGCAATACACTTAGATGCGGCTAAATCATCGATACTAGCTAACGAGTCACATCTTACAAATGTTGTTGTTAATATATTAGATAATGCGGTTAAGTATTCTCCCGAAGAACCTAAAATAGATGTGTATACAGAAAATGTTAAAGATTTTATCTTCTTAAAAGTTAAGGATAGGGGAGAAGGTATGACTAAAGGAGCACAACGTAAAGTATTTGAAAAATTTTATAGAGAACATACAGGAAATATTCACAACGTTAAAGGACATGGTTTAGGCTTAGCTTATGCCAAACAAATAATAGAAGACCACCAAGGCGAAATATTCATTGAGAGTGAAAAAGGTAAAGGAAGTACCTTCACCATAAAATTGCCATTAATATCATAATATATGGATACAATTAATAAAAATATATTGCTAGTAGAAGATGACCCAAACTTTGGAACTGTCCTAAAGGATTATCTTATGATGAACGATTATGATGTTGTTCATGCAAAAAATGGAATGGAAGGCTTTGAAAAGTTTAAAAAAGACAACTATGACCTTTGTATACTAGATGTAATGATGCCTTATAAGGATGGCTTTACATTAGCCAAAGAGATACGAGAAAAAAACCAAGACGTGCCTATTATCTTCTTAACAGCTAAGGCGCTTAAGGAAGATGTTCTTAAGGGATATAAAGTAGGGGCAGACGACTATCTTAATAAGCCTTTTGATAGTGAAGTATTATTAATGAAAATTAAGGCTATTATACAGCGTAAAGCGGTAGATTCTCTAGCAGATAGTAAGCAGTTTGAGTTTAATATAGGCAATTTTCATTTAAACTCTAAGCTTAGGTTTTTAACCTATAAGCAAGAAGAATCTATTAAGCTATCTCCTAAAGAAAATGAGTTACTACGTATGCTTGCTCTTCACGAGAATGATTTGATGCCTAGAGAACTAGCACTTACTAAGATATGGAGAGACGATAATTACTTTACATCTAGAAGTATGGATGTATATATCGCCAAACTAAGAAAGTATTTAAAGAAAGATAATGTGGTAGAAATCCTTAATATTCACGGAGAAGGATTTAGACTTGTTGTGAATACTGAAAGCTAAGATTAAAGATTAGCTTTAGTGGAATTATAAAAAACACACGCTTATTATAAGCGTGTGTTTTCTTTTATACTATCTATAATTTGTGATACAGGTGCTTCCCAATCAAACCAATGTATACTACTATCTTTACGATACCAAGTAAGTTGTCTTTTGGAAAACCTACGGGTGTTTGTTTTTATATTTTCTATAGCTTGTTCTAATGAGGTTTTTTCTTCTAGGTGTTCAAACAGTTCTCTATAACCCACCGTTTGAAGTGCGTTGAGGTGCTTTCGCGAAAGCAATGTTTTTACCTCATCTAGTAAGCCTGCTTCCATCATAAGGTCTACACGCCTGTTAATGCGGTCGTAAATAATTTCCCTGTCTGCTGTTAACCCTATTTTAATATGCTTAAAGTCTCTAGGGGTTTTTGGTTGATTTCTAAAGGATGAAAAAGGCTTCCCTGATGATAAGCACACTTCTAATGCACGCATAAGGCGTTGCGTATTTGATATTTCTACCTCGTTATAATATGTTGGGTCGTGCTTTTTGAGTAATTCTTGTAGGGCTTCTATTCCTTCTCTTTCGTGTAGTTGTTGTAACTCTTCACGTATTCCAGGGGTAACCTCAGGGAAGTAGTCTAAGCCATTAAGTAAGCCGTCTACATACATTCCTGAACCACCTACGAGTATTAGTATGTCGTGAGTGGTAAATAACTGTGAAAGCTTGTGAAGCGCTTCTCGCTCATAATGTCCTACACTATAAGTATCTTCTATAGAGATATGCTGTATAAAATGATGTGGAGCAGCATTTAATTCCTCTTGTGAAGGTACCGCTGTACCAATACACATTTCTTTAAAAAACTGTCTTGAATCTGCAGAGAGGATTTGGGTGTTATAATGCTTCGCTAATTGTATTGACAAAGCCGTTTTTCCTATGGCAGTGGGGCCAACAATTGTAATAAGTAATTTACTCATTGTGTAAATTATGACCGCAGTTATGACAAAACTGAGCACCGTCTCTATGTGTTGCTTCATTGCAATTTTCACATACTTGAGTGTTCATATGCACATAGTCTTCTTTAGAATTTGATGAAGCGGAATCTATGTCATTTAAGTCTTTTGCATACTCAGCACTTACAATTCCTGTAGGAACAGCTATAATACCGTAACCCATAATCATTATAATAGCAGCAATTAGCTGTCCTAATGGGGTGACAGGAGCAATATCTCCAAAACCTACTGTAGTCAGTGTTACAATAGACCAATATACACTTACGGGAATATTTCTAAAGCCACTGTCTTCACCTTCTACAAGGTACATTAGTGTACCTGCGATGATACACAGGATTAGTACTGCAAAAAGGAAGATGCTTATTTTAGCTCGACTGTCTTTTATAGCTTTGGCTAATTTATTAGACTCTCCAACGTATCTAGTAACTTTAAGTATTCTAAATACTCGAAGTAAACGCAAAGCACGTACTGTAAGTAGGGCATTAGAGCCTACAATAAAGAATGATAAGTATAATGGAATGGTAGATAAAAAATCTATGATACCATAAAAGCTAAAAATATAATTAGTCGGTTTTTTTACCGTGATAGTTCTAGCAAAATACTCTAGCGTAAAAAAGAGAGTGATAACCCATTCCCCTATATAAAAGATATCATGAAACTTAGCGTCAATAGAACTGACACTCTCTAGCATCACTAAAGCTATACTTGCTAGGATAAGGATGAGCAATACAATGTCAAAGAGTTTTCCTTCTTTAGTATCTGCCTCGTAAATTATTTCGTGCAGTTTTCTTTTCCAACTTATGTTTTGGGACTTACTCAAGATAATATCTGTTTTTTCAAATGTAAGAAATCATTATTAAGTTGCAATTTCATCAAAGGAGATTACTTTTTTCACTTTTTTTGTGCGTAAATAACTCTGTATGATATGTTGTGCATCACGGTTATTATCCATCTTAGTAATAATGGATTTAAGAATCTCAATATTATTGAGTTGGAAGTTTAGATTGTAAAACCCCATACCTAGAAAAACCCCATCTTCTATTAAGACTACAGAACGTTCATCTACATCGCGACCTCGGTCTATGATAAGCATACTTTTATTTTCGTAGCTATATTTACTTATAAAACTCGTGGCTCTTTTGTTATAAACTTCGGGTTCTTCTTCCTGTATACAGGCACCTTCACAATTTTTTATGGTGTAGGCAAAGCAGTTTCCATTAGAACTTGTAAGGCCTGTCTTATTCTGACAAAGGGTGTAGGTCTCCGTTATTTTTTCTAAGTGAGATTTTGCAGAAGCGATAGAACCATAGGTTGTGATTCCTTTTTTACGACCATCTGCCTTGTCTAATTTAAAATTAATATACCCGTGCTCATCTAGAAAATGATTGACTTGTATTTTGTATTTGGTTCTTCGTGACGCTCTATTGTAGATAGGTTTGTTGCGTTTTATTTCTTCATTTTCTTTTAAGAGAGCAATTAGTTCGCTTCCCGTTTTTTCGTAAGTTACTGCAACAACATCGTCTTGTATTTTTTTACTTTTTCGGTTATTTCCTGTAAAGTGTTGGTTGATGCGCTTTTTTATATTCTTGCTCTTGCCTATATAAATGATAGTACCATTTACATTGTGCATATAGTACACGCCACACTCAGAAGGCATTTCTTGTATGATATTCTTAAGCTTGGTGTCTATTACCCGTTTTGGATTTGCGCGCACGGCAGCTTGTACAATGGTCTTCTCGGAATCTTTTGCGAGGAGCATTTTAAAAAGCTTTACCGTAGCCATTGCATCGCCATTGGCTCTGTGTCTATCGGTAATGGGGATTCCTAATGCTCTTACAAGCTTGCCTAAACTATAACTTGCGTGTCCAGGGAGTAATTCCTGTGACAGCGCAACGGTACACAGTGATTTTCTGTCAAAATCATAGCCTAATCTATCAAACTCTAGGCTTAGTATGCGATAGTCAAATTGTGCATTGTGAGCTACAATTACACAGTCTTGGGTAATCTCTATAATACGTTTGGCAACCTCATAAAACTTAGGAGCGTTGTGCAACATTTTATTATTAATTCCTGTGAGCCCTACGACAAATGGTTGTATAGGCCGTTCAGGATTTACTAAAGAAATAAACTGGTCTACAACTTTATGTCCATCAAAACGATAGATAGCAATCTCGGTAATACCCTCTTCGTTGTATTTACCTCCTGTTGTTTCTATGTCGAGTATTGCGTACAAATTAGTCTAAGGTACTTCTAATTAATTAGATTCATAGTTCCTTGCTCCAAAAATAGCGCTTCCTACCCGCACCATCGTACTACCATTGTCTATCGCATTTTGATAATCACCACTCATTCCCATAGATAGAATAGATAGGTTTTTGCTTTCGCGAAAGCGTACGTAGAGGCTTTCTAACAACTCAAACTCTGCAACTACCTGTTGTGGGTCATCTGTAAAAGAGGCCATTCCCATAAGCCCTACTACATTAATGTGAGGGAAATTATCTAATTCATTACCCATGAGTAAGTGAGTCGCCTCTTTAATAGGCATCCCATACTTAGTATCTTCTCGAGCTATCTTAACTTGTAGTAATACATCTACCACACGGTTATGTGCAGTGGCTTGTTTTTCTATTTCTTTAAATAATTTGATACGGTCTACACTGTGAATAAGGCTCACAAAAGGTATCATAAACTTTACCTTATTGGTTTGTACGTGCCCTATCATGTGCCACTCAATATCTTTGGGAAGTGCTTCCCACTTTTGAGCCATCTCCTGAATCTTATTTTCACCAAAAACACGTTGCCCTGCATTATAGGCTTCTTGCACATCTTCTATAGGCTTCGTCTTAGAAACGGCAACTAGTTGTACGTGCTTAGGTAATTTATCAAGAAAGTAGTGGAGGTTTTTTTCTATACTCATTTAAAACTCATAAATAGTGACTCCTCCTCGTAACTTAGGCTCTATATAAGTACTCTTAGGTGGCATTGTATATCCTTCGTCTGCTACTTTTTTTAGTTCATCTATTGTGATAGGTAGCATTCCAAAACCTACACTATATGTACCTTCATCTACAAGCCCCTTTACATAGGTAATATCTTTTTTACCTTGTGTATAGGCGATACGTTTATTTGTACGTATATCTTTTATTCCTAAAATAGGTTCTAGTATTGTTTTTTGGAGTATGTGTGTATCTAAAGCTTCTAAGCTATTAGAAAACTCGTACATGTTTTTACGTAAGTATAGCGAGTAAAATTCACCATCTATATACATAGAGAAGTGGTGTTTCTTACTTGGGTTGTAAGGGATGTCACCTCTGTTTTCTATTCTGTAAAAATTATCAAGTTGTACTAAGAACTCTTCTTTAGATAACCCGTTTAAGTCTGTAATAAGCCTGTTAAACTCCTTAATGATAAGATGAGACTCAGGGATGAGGTAGCTCATAAAGAAATTATATGGACTGTCCTCCTGCGGATTAGGGTCTTTTTCTTGATGCTCTTGAGCAAGTAAAGAAGAAGATGCAGAACGATGGTGTCCATCTGCAATATACAAATGCTCCATAGCTTTAAAGCTATCTTGTATCACTTGGATACTCTTTTCATCTTGTATAGGCCAAAGGTAATGCGTGTCTTTATGTGTTGTTGTAAATTCGTATTCTGCCCTTTCTTTTGACTTTTCTTCAAGAATAGCTGCAAGCGTGTCATTATCAGGATAGGTAAGTAAGACAGCTTCTGCATTAAAACCTACTTCATCTAGGTATTCTTTAAAGAGTTCTTCGCGGTGTGCAATGGTGTCTTCGTGCTTTTTGATACGGTTATTTTTATAATCGTCTGCACTTGCGCCTGCTACAAATCCAAAAAAGGAATTGTTCTCACGGTCCACAATTTTATAGGCATAAATAGCAGGGGTTTCTTCCTGCATAAAAATACCATCTTCTTTAAATTCTTGGTATCTATTACGTACTAGCTTAAAGCGTTCTTGACCACTAAGCTTCTTGTGGTATTTATACCCAGGGTTTACAATATGTAAAAAAGAGTAAGGATTACTC
>CAZJRA010000042.1:0-2577 GCA_964548335.1 uncultured Flavobacteriaceae bacterium
TAATTTTATTCTGTTGTTAGTCCTCCAAGAGTCGTTTAGGCTTTTACATGTATTAGCCCTAACACAAATAAAATAATAATTAAAAATAATTTTTTGGTCATAAACAAGGGGGTTAAAGTAATTTTTTAGTTTAGCAATAAGCATAAATCATTTACACTTAAAGCCTTGGTTTCATTTTTTTTTTTACAAAAGACAAGTAAAATAAGATTAGTAATATTCTATTCATCAGCAAAAGTGATCTCTATTGTTGAGGGCGTCAAAATACCTACAACACCTCTACCGTTACCAGAATTACCATTGTTTAACAACTTAACATCTCCAAACTGATCAAATGATAAATTAAAATCATACGTTTCTCCTGCTGTTAATTCTACATATATAATCTGTGTAAAATGGTTTCCAATTGCAAAGTAATTAGTAGCTCCACCTGCACCTGAATTATTAAAAGTAGAAGCTGAATTAACATAACGATCATAATTAGTCCCGTCAAATCTAAGTCTAAAGAAACCTTGCCCTGCAACAAATGTCCCATCCTGACTAGCTGCAGGTGTTCTAATTTGCCCTGCTCCGTAATTACCATGAAAAGCAATTCTATAAGTCCCCGTGTAATCTGCCGTAAATGTTTGATCATCTAACCCATGAATGTCTTGAAAACCTCCATTTGCTCTAGCTCTAAAACCAATAAAATCATTATTTGGATTACTACCATTTACTGACATATCTTGTGTGTATAACTGTGATTGCATTCTAGAAAACTGAGCTTCCCATCCTGAACCATCCCAATAGTATTTTCCTACATACACATCGTTAGACCCTGTTGTCGTAGCATTCGTATTAAACACCGTTGTCCCAGGCGCAAGAGAACCTCCATTAGGATTTACAACAGGTGTAGCTACATTACTTGCCGTTAAAGCAACCCTAGGAAAAACAACGCCATTAGTAGAGCTACTAATTTCTAAAGCTCCATTAGGAGTTGTAGTGTTAATACCTACTTGGGCGTAAGACAATGTAGCACACAATGTCATTAAAGAAAAAACAGCGAATCTGATAGTTTTATAAGAAATCATAATACATCAATTTTAATTATCAATACCAGAGAGGTTAATTTTTTATTTAATTATCATCATTTTTGTGAAAATGATATCAAATAATCAACCTTATTTACATAAATATAACAATTGTATTGATATAAACATAATTTTGTTAAGAATAATTTAAAATTTTAACATATTAATGATTACTTATTACGTTTCCACTCCTTTATTTATAAATAATTACACATATTTAAGAAGCTTTACATTCTTTTTCATTTACTAAAACGACTTAAGGAAAATACAAGTATCCTACAAAACAGACACAAGAAAATCGTCTTCCAACACAAAAATAAGATGTTATGCTTTCGCGAAATCAAGCTCATGAGATTTACCTGCCGTTAGGCAGATGCCTGACTAACGGGAGAGAGAAATAAAAACTTAGGAAACTTTTTTAGTGTTTGAAGTTTCCTGAGTATCTTTGCGCCCATCATCTCATGAAAGAAAGCATTATACATATTGCCACTGATTTATTTCTTAATCATGGCTTTAAGAGTGTCACTATGGATGATATTGCAAATAAACTCGCTATATCTAAAAAGACACTTTACCAACATTATAATAATAAAGAAAGTATTGTCTCTGTTGTTATTGATAATCTTTTTAAAAATATCTGCAGTGTAGTAGACCAGATTTGCGCGCTTAAAAAAAATCCAATAGAAGAAGTATACGAGATAAAAAAAGAGGTGATGCATCATCTTAAAGACGAAACCTCCGCTCCTATGCATCAACTACACAAATATTACCCTAGAATATACAGTTCGCTTAAAGAAAGGCAATTTCACTTTATGCAAGAATGCGTAGTCGATAATATAAAGCGTGGATTATCACTAGGTCTATTTAGAGACAATATAGATGTAGATTTTGTAAGTCGTATATATTTTAATGGTGTGACTGGAATTAAAGATTCGCAATTATTTCCAAGTACAATGTTTGCCCCTAAAGAACTTTTCGAGTCTTTCTTAGAGTACCATTTAAGAGGTATCGTTACCCCTAAAGGAAGAAAAATACTAAACAGCCTTATTCATTCAACCCAAGAATAATGAAATACATATTAAGCATATTTGCTATTCTACTCCTAGCTACCACTTCGTATACTCAAAAACAGGCTAGCTATACATTTTCTTTAGAAGAAGCTGTGAATTTTGCTTTAGACAGCAATCGTGTCGCTATTAATGCACGTCGAGATATCGCAAAAGCTATCAAACAAAAATGGGAATCCACCGCTATAGGGCTTCCTCAATTAAATGGGGCTATAGACTACCAAAAACAAATAAAACAACCCACCTCTTTTATCCCTGCCGAACTTTTTGGAGGAGAACCCGGAACTTTTCAACCTGTAATATTTGGAGTTGAGCAAAACGCCTCTGTTGTAGCTACGCTCAATCAACTTATTTTTGACGGTTCTTATCTTATAGGACTACAAGCCGCAAAAACTTTTCTCGAATTTTCTGAAAACACACAAGAAAAAACACAACTAGAATTA
>CAZJRA010000042.1:2587-8897 GCA_964548335.1 uncultured Flavobacteriaceae bacterium
CAACTAGAAGTACGCAAGGGAGTTATTAACGCTTATGGAGGTGTTTTAATAGCTACTGAGAGCACCTCTATTCTAGACCGCAATCTAGCAACTCTTAAAAAAAATCTTTATGAAACTAAAGTAATAGTCGCAAATGGACTTGCTGAAGCAGAAGATGCTGAACAGTTAGAACTCACCTATAAACAACTAGAAAACCAGAGGGAAAATGCTCAACGTATTAAAAACATTGCCTTACAGATGTTTAACAATGCATTAGGACTCGATATTAATACACAAACAACACTTAGCCAATCGCTAGAAGACCTAGCCATTCCCGCTGTAGAGCTATTGTCTAATAATTTACAAATCAGCAATAATATAGATTGGAAGATAGCTACTAATCTTACCCAACAACGCGCATTAGAACTTAAACTAGAAAAAAGCAGAGCACTTCCTTCATTAGTAGGTTTTGTAACTTTTGGAACGGCAACAGGTCAAGATGAATTTAACTTTTTTAATACAAACACTAGATGGTTTGCTCAAAGTATTGCTGGAGCAAGTCTTCAAGTACCTCTTTTTAGTTCAGGACAACGTAATGCTAATACCGCAAAAGCAAGAATTGCTTTACAACAAGCAACTACAGACCTAGAAGAAACCACCCAACAGGTAAAGCTCCAATTAGCAACAGCAAAAAACAACCATCAATTTGCTATTAACACTTTACAAAATAGAAAAGAAAACCTCGCACTTGCCGAGCGTATTGAGAATAAAAACAGAATTAAATTTAAGGAAGGAATAGGTTCTAGTTTTGATTTACGACAAGCACAAACACAACTCTATACTATCCAACAAGAAGTATTACAGTCTATGCTAGATATTGTTACTACAAAAGCAACTTTAGAAACAATACTCAATACTCCTAATTATCGAGGAAAGAATTAAAAAACAAAAGCTAGACGCTAAACATACAAAACCAAAGAACTAATGAAACAAATCTTATTCATACTTACTGTAACGCTCTTAATCATTTCTTGTGGAGATAAAGAAAAAGAGCTTAGTACACAAGAGATTATTAACACTGGCAATGTAGATACTATAGAAGCAAAAAAAGAAGCTTTAACTACAGAAGTAACAGCATTAAAAACAGAGCTTTCTCTAATAGAAGAAGCCTTAAAAACTATAAACCCATCAGAAAAAAAAGAAATCTTAGTAACTACCACTACTGTCAAAGACACTCTCTTTAATCATTTTGTTGAGATACAAGGAAATGTAGAAACAAAACAAAATGTAATAGTGTACCCCGAGTATCAAGGCACTTTATTACGCATAAATGTAAGAAAAGGGCAGCGTGTATCTAAGGGGCAAACTCTTGCCGTTATAGATGACGGTGGTTTATCTAGTCAACTAGCTCAATTACAAACACAAGAAGCGCTTGCTCAAACTACGTTTGAGAGACAAGAACGACTATGGAGCCAAGAGATTGGTTCAGAAATTCAGTTTTTACAAACAAAGGCACAGTATGAGTCTGCTCAAAATGCAGTAAAACAAATGAAAAGCCAATTAGGGCGAACCATCGTAAAAGCTCCTTTTAGCGGAACCGTAGACGATGTTATTACAGAGCAAGGTACTGTAGTAGCTCCAGGAGTACCGCTTTTTAGAATTGTAAACTTGAGTAATATGTACGTAAGTGCAGAAGTTCCTGAAACTTACTTAAAGACAAGCACCAAAGGAAAAGACGTAACTGTTTACTTCCCTGTTTTAAACGAAACTATAAAAGCTACTATTAAGCAAAAAGGCAATCATATTAACCCTACAAATCGTAGCTTCCCTGTAGAGGTTACTTTGCCTAATAAAAAAGGACTCATAAAACCCAATCTTACCGCTAGGCTATTAATTAATGATTACACATCCAAGAAGGCCATCTTAATCCCTCTTAGTATTATTAATGAAAATGCCGCAGGCGAACAGTATGTCTATATAGCTTTCGCGAAAGCAAAAGACAACACCATCATTGCTAAACAACAAATAATCACAACAGGCAAATCACAAGGTGATAGTATAGAAATCTTATCTGGATTAAAATCAGGAGACCAGATAATTGTAGAAGGCGCAAGGTCTGTAAAGGACAACCAGGAAGTACGAATCTTAACCTATTAGGACGATGAATACTAAAAAGAAAAAAGTAGATAAGGAATTTAGTCTATCCAGTTGGGCAATAGATAACCCCACTATTATCTATGTTGTGATGGCATTATTTCTCATTTTAGGAAGAAGTGCTTACTTAGGTATGGCACGTGAAAGTTTTCCTGAAATTAATGAAACTAAAATCTATATCTCTACCCCTTATCCAGGCAATACTGCAGAAGATATAGAACGTCTTATAGTAGACCCTTTAGAAGACAAACTCCAAAACTTATCGGGTGTTGTAGAGGTGCTCTCTACTTCACAAGAAGATTACGCTATCATTACCGTCGAGTTTGATTACAAAATGGATGTACAAGTAGCCAAGCAACGCGTAAAGGACGAGGTAGACTCAGAAACCGCAAACGAAGATTGGCCTACCTTTAATGGCGCAAAAGTAGAACCCCAAGTGTTTGACTTAAGTATCTCAGAAGAAACCCCTATCCTTAATGTAAATGTTTCAGGTAACTATCCTGTAAGCAAACTCAAAGAATACGCAGAGTATTTAAAGGATGAGATAGAAAGTCTTAAAGAAATAAAAGAAGCCACAATACGAGGAGCACAAGAACGAGAAGTAGAAGTTGCTGTAGACATCTATAAAATGATGAGTGCCAAAGTAAATTTTGACAACGTAATAAACGCTATAGGTAATGGGAATATAACATTATCTGCTGGCAATTTAATCTCAAGTGGGCAACGCCGTAATATTAGAATCTTAGGCGAAATTGAAACCCCAGAAGACTTAGATAATTTTGTTGTAAAGTCAGAAAATGGGGCAGTTTATCTTAAAGACATTGCTACAGTAACCTTTAAAGACGAAGACAAGACCACCTACGCCCGTGACCTTACCTTAGAAAAAGGGCAATCTGTAACCGATAAAGAAGTAAGCAAGAGTGTGGTTATGCTAGATGTAAAAAAACGTTCTGGCAAAAATATGATTGACGCTGTAGCGCAAATTACAGATATTATAGAGTATGCAGAGACAAATATATTTCCTCCAGATATAAAAATAGTGACAGCAAACGATCAAAGTGAAAAAACCGTAAACCAAGTAAACGACCTTGTAAACAACATCATTTTTGGGATTATACTTGTAGTGGGAGTTCTTATGTTTTTTCTAGGGTTTAAAAACGCACTCTTTGTAGGGTTTGCCATACCTATGTCTATGTTTATGAGTTTTATGATTCTTAACCTTATGGGCTATACGATGAATACTATGATTCTCTTTGCGCTCATTATGGGACTCGGGATGCTTGTAGATAATGGTATCGTAGTAGTAGAAAACGTATACCGTCTAATGGATGAAGAAGGTATGTCTCGCTTAGAAGCTGCTAAAAAAGGAATAGGCGAAATTGCTTTTCCTATTATCATCTCTACCTTAACCACCGTGGCTGCATTTGTACCTCTTGGATTATGGCCAGGACTTATGGGGCAGTTTATGATTTACTTCCCCATCACCCTTTCGGTGGTGTTAGGGTCATCTTTATTTGTAGCCATATTCATAAACTCTATGCTCGTGTCTAAGTTTATGAAAACAGATGAGAAAACGCTTTCGCGAAAGCTACTCATTCGCATTTCCATCATTATGCTACCTATCGGATTAATAATCCTATTTACAGGAGGCTCTATACGTGGTTTCGGAACCCTTATTATAGCAACCATCATTTTAATGTGGGTATACAAATACTTTTTATATCACGCTGCCGAAGTTTTTCAGCGTCGCTTCTTAACCTGGCTAGAAAATAGTTACCGTAGTTTCTTAGGATGGGCATTGCGAGGCTGGAAGCCTCTCATTTTTGTCATCACTATTTTCATAACACTCTTTGCTACTTTTGCTGTCTTTGGTTGGTCTGTAGGGTCTGAACGAACAGCCATTGAGTTTTTTCCTGACAATAAACCCAATCAAATCATTACATATATAGATTATCCAGAAGGAACTGCTATCGAAAAAACCAATGCGATTACTAAAGAAATAGAACGCCGTGTCTTTAAAGTATTTAATGACGCTCAATATCTTGATGAAGATAACAAAAATGCTTTAGTAGAAACTTCTGTTTCTCAAGTAGGTGAAGGCGCTGGAAACCCTCAAACAGATGGTGGAAGTGCCGCCGAAATGCCACACAGAGCAAAGATTACGGCAACTATGCGAGAATATAAGTTTCGTAACGGAGCAGACAGTGAAGCATTGCGCTTTAAAGTACAAGAAGCTCTTAAAGGCATTTATCCTGGAGTAATTATCACGGTAGAAAAAGATGCTGCAGGACCACCACAAGGCTACCCTGTAAACCTAGAGCTAGAAGGTAATAACTACGAAGAGCTTATCGTAGCGGCAGAAAAAATGCGCAGTTACATTAATAGCCGTAATGTCCCCGGAGTAGACGAACTTAAAATTAATGTAAATCGTGGTAAACCAGGTACGCAAGTAATTGTAGACCGCCAGAAAGCAGGAGAGCTAGGAGTAGGCGTGGGACAAGTAGGCGTGCAACTGCGCAACTCTATTTTTGGAAGTAAAGCAGGTGTTTACAAAAAAGATGGAGAAGACTATGATATATATGTACGCTTTAAGGAAGAGCAACGCTATAACAACTCGGCACTCTTTAATCAAAACATCATTTTTAGAGACCCCGCAACAGGGCGTATTAAAGAGATTCCTGTAGCTGCAGTTACAACAACAAAAAACACCTCTTCCTTTAATGCTATAAAACACCGTGATTCAAAACGAGTGGTCACCGTATATTCTGCACTCGCTGCAGGATACAAAGATGCAGGAGTTGTCGTTTCTGCCATACAAGAAGAAATGAAAAATTTTACAGAGCTACCCAAAAACATTAAAATAAACTACACAGGACAGATTGAAGAACAACAAAAGGAAATGTCATTTTTAATGAGTGCTTTTTTTGGGGGATTAGGTTTAATCTTCTTTTTATTAATCTTTCAATTTAGTTCTATCTCAAAACCAATTATCATTATGATTGCTATATTCTTGAGTTTTATAGGCGCTTTTGGTGGTATTTTGATAACAGGATCATCTTTTGTTGTAATGATGACTATGATGGGTATTATATCACTCGCAGGAATTGTTGTAAATAATGGTGTGGTACTTCTAGATTATACCCAACTCCTTATAGATCGTAAAGAAATAGCACAAGGTCTTGAGGGCAAGCAAATGTTAGATAGTACAACCACAAAAAAAATCATTATAGAAGGTGGTCGAGCACGTTTACGACCAGTAATCCTAACAGCTATTACTACTGTCCTGGGGTTAATACCTTTAGCAATAGGCGTTAACATAGACTTTTTTGGTTTATTTAAAGATTTTGACGCAGGGATTTATATAGGTGGAGACAACGTTATTTTTTGGGGACCATTAGCTTGGACAGTTATTTATGGCCTTATAATAGCAACCTTCCTTACTTTAATTATAGTACCACTACTCTATTACATAGTATATCGTATCAAATATCATTTTAGAAAAGATAAGACGACCATTAATTTGGAAGTAAACTAATCATATATAATTACCAATTACACAAGCAGTATAAAAAATTGATTCCCTCTTTGTAAATTAAGAGATTAGCAATATATTTGCACCCGCTTAATCCTTATGGAAAAGCGCAATTTATAAATTATTCACATTATTAATAATTCGCTATGTACGCAATTGTAGAGATAGCAGGGCAGCAATTTAAAGTTGCAAAAGACCAGAAAGTCTTTGTTCACCGTCTGTCTACTGATGAAGGAGAAAATGTTGCATTTGACAACGTTCTTTTAATTGGAGACGGTAACAATGTTACTATCGGCGCCCCGGCTATAGACGGAGCTCAAGTAGGAGCTAAAGTCTTAAGACACCTTAAAGGTGACAAAGTAATCGTTTTCAAAAAGAAAAGACGTAAAGGATACCGTGTTAAAAACGGACACCGTCAGTCTCTTACTGAAATCGTAATCGAAAACATCACAGCATCTGGAGCAAAGAAAGCAGCTCCAAAAAAAGAAGCTAAAAAAGCCGAACCAAAAGTAGCAGCTCCTGTAAAAGAAGCAGCTCCTAAAGCTGAAGCTAAAAAAGCACCAGCAAAGAAAGCTGCTGCAAAAAAAGGTGATGATCTTAAGAAAATAGAAGGTATCGGACCAAAAATTGCTCAAACATTAACAG
>CAZJRA010000043.1:0-8887 GCA_964548335.1 uncultured Flavobacteriaceae bacterium
CGGCTCGGAATAGCCCCTGGCCAGGCCCAGACGCTGCTGCTTCTGTTACAAGTAAATTTGCTTTATACTGGATAAAATCTTTGGCATTTTCAGAAAAATAGCTTAAAATCTCTTCCTTTGTATGCTTACGCGAAAAGCTATCTGGATCTTCTCCTTCTGGAAAAGAACACACCTTTACATTCATCCCTTGTTCCAAAATAAGATCTATCCCACGTATTGCAGCTCGTTGTCCAGCAGCATCACCATCAAAGAGTACCGTAATATTTTTAGTAAGCCTATTTACGAGCCTAATTTGATCTGGAGTAAGAGCTGTACCCGAAGAAGACACAACATTTTCAATACCTGATTGATGCATCTGGATTACATCTGTATACCCTTCTACTAGGTAACAGTTATCCTCCTTTGCTATCATCTTTTTTGCATAGTAAATACCATACAACACTTTACTCTTGTGATAAATATCACTTTCTGGAGAATTCAAGTATTTTGCAGCTTTCTTACTACTATCTAATATACGCCCTCCAAAGCCTAGCACACGCCCACTCATAGAGTGAATAGGAAACATTACTCTTCCTTTAAATCTATCAAACTGTCGTTCTTCTTTTACGATAGATAGCCCTGTCTTTTCTAAATAATCTAGCTTATATCCCTTACGTAAGGCTTCACTTGTAAAAGCATCCCATTGATCAGGATTATACCCTAATTCAAACTTCTTGATAGTCTCTTCTGTAAAGCCACGTTCTTTAAAATAAGTCCCTCCTATAGCTTTACCTTGTTCTGAGTTTAATAAGGTAGTATGATAATAATCTCTCGCATATTCACTTATTAGATAAAGACTCTCGCGCTCATTAGCAGCTTCTTTTTGTTCATCAGTTTGCTCCGTCTCATCTATTTCAATATTATATTTCTTTGCGAGGTATTTAATTGCTTCTGGGTATGAAAAATGCTCGTGCTCCATTAAAAATGAAACAGCACTACCTCCTTTTCCTGTAGAAAAATCTTTCCAAATCTGTTTTACAGGGCTTACCATAAAACTAGGGGTACGCTCGTCAGAAAATGGAGATAAACCTTTATAGTTTGAACCCGATTTTTTGAGTTGTACAAAATCGCCAATCACCTCCTCTACGCGAGCAGTTTCAAAAACTTTATCTATGGTCTCTTTAGAAATCAAAATATAAATAGGACTAGTGTGTAAAAATAAGGATTTTGTCTAGATAAGTTTAAGTAATTCGCTTTCGCGAAAGCGTAATCAGGCAAGATTTTTGTACTTTGCTTTATTATGAGGTATCTAACACTCTTTTTATTACTATTTCTCACAAACCTACTACAGGCACAAGGGTTTATTGCTGAACAAATCAAAAAGCAAGCCTTAGATGCCGATACTTTTATAGGGGTCGATAAATTTGATAATATTTTTTACACTAAAAACAGAACGCTCTATAAGTCTGAGACTCATCAGACATTAGAATACGCAGCTCTTAATCTAGGAGAAATTACCACGGTAGACATTGTAAACCCCTTTAAAATAAGTTTATTTTACAAACAATCTAACACGGTTGTACTCTTAGATAATACCTTAACAGAGATAACACGTATTGATTTTTCCAATTTGGAAGATTTTAGAAACAGTGCTATTGCTCGTACTGCAAATGACAGACGCCTATGGCTATTTAATACTGATTTTCAACAATTAGAATTGTTTGACTACAGGCTTAACAGCGTGGTAGTACAATTCCCCCCTCAAACAAGCATTCCTTCTGCCTACGTGAGTAATTTTAATTTTTGTTGGATACAAGAAAAAGATGCTCTTAGAGAGTATAATGTTTACGGCACTTTAGTAGAAGAAATAGCAATCCCTTTTAATTTTGAAAAGTTAGTTCAAAGTCAGAATACTCTTATAGCTGTAAAAGACAATTCTTTTTACATAAAGCAAGAAAGAGACATTTCTTTTGCCCCTATAGATAATCTTAAAATTACAGCTCAAGAGTTTTCTATGACAAGTGAAATCCTTTATATTTACAATGGTCAACATCTATTGGCCTATTCCATTAAACCTGCTAAATAAAGACCCTTATGCACATTGCGATTGCTGGTAATATTGGAGCTGGAAAAACCACGCTCACTAAGCTTCTTGCGAAGCATTTTAAATGGACTCCTCAATATGAGGATGTCGTAGACAATCCTTATCTAGATGACTTCTATAACGAAATGGAACGTTGGTCTTTTAACCTACAAGTATATTTTTTAAACAGTAGATTTAGACAATTACTAGAAATAAGAAACAGCAAAAAAAGCGTAATACAGGATCGTAGTATTTATGAAGACGCTTACATCTTTGCTCCTAACCTACACGCAATGGGTTTACTTACTAATAGGGACTACAACAATTACAAATCATTATTTGACCTTATGGAAAGTGTTGTAGATACTCCAGACTTAATGATATACCTTAGAAGCTCTATTCCTAATCTTGTTTCTCAAATACATAAGCGAGGTCGTGAGTATGAAACCTCTATTAGTATAGACTACTTAGGAAGACTTAACGAGCGCTACGAAGCTTGGATACACGGCTATGACAAAGGTAAACTCCTTATTATTGATGTAGATAATATTAATTTTGTAGACAATCCAGAAGATTTAGGAGATATCATTAACCGTATTGACGCACAACTAAACGGGCTTTTTTAAAAACATATAAGCACAAAAATAAAAATGCCCTATTCAATAGAATAGGGCATTTTTAATATCAAATCTATTGAGTTTTACTTCATTTCGAAATCCTCCATAAATTTTGTGGTGTAATTTCCAGCCACATAATCAGGATGATCCATAAGTTGACGATGAAAAGGAATTGTCGTTTTTATTCCTTCTATCACAAACTCATCTAAAGCTCTTTTCATTTTATTAATTGCCTCTTCTCTAGTTTGCGCAGTCGTAATTAACTTTGCAATCATAGAGTCATAATTAGGAGGAATCATATATCCGCTATACACGTGAGTATCTATACGAATTCCGTGACCTCCTGGTGCGTGTAAATTTGTAATACGCCCTGGAGAAGGTCTAAAATCGTTATATGGATCTTCAGCATTTATTCTACACTCAATAGAATGCAGTTTTGGGAAATAATTTTCACCAGAAATAGCTACTCCTGCCGCAACTAGTATTTGCTCTCTAATAAGATCATAATCTACTACTTGCTCTGTTATAGGGTGCTCTACTTGAATACGAGTATTCATCTCCATAAAATAGAAGTTACGGTGCTTGTCTACTAGAAACTCTACCGTTCCTGCTCCTTCATATTTTATGAACTCTGCTGCTTTTACCGCTGCTTCACCCATTGACTCTCTCAACTCATCTGTCATAAAAGGAGAAGGCGTCTCTTCTGTTAGCTTCTGATGACGACGTTGTACAGAACAGTCGCGTTCAGATAGATGACAGGCGTCTCCGTTACTATCGCCTACAATTTGGATTTCAATATGCCTTGGTTCCTCTATGAGTTTTTCCATATACATACCGTCATTTCCAAATGCTGCAGCAGATTCTTGACGCGCACTTTCCCAAGCCTTTAACAATTCGTCTTCGGCCCAAACTGCACGCATCCCTTTTCCACCACCCCCAGCAGTTGCCTTAAGCATTACAGGGTAACCTACTTCAAGAGCTAATTTCTGACATTCGTCAAAATCTTTTATAATTCCTTCTGAACCTGGTACACAAGGTACACCTGCAGCTTTCATAGTCGCCTTTGCAGTAGCTTTATCTCCCATTTTGGAAATCATACCTGCACTAGCACCAATAAACTTAATATCGTGTTCTTCACAAATTTTAGAAAACTTAGCGTTTTCTGATAAGAATCCGTATCCAGGGTGTATTGCATCTGCATTTGTAATCTCTGCAGCAGCAATAATATTTGACATCTTTAAATAAGATTCGTTACTAGGAGCAGGACCTATACACACAGCCTCATCTGCAAATTTTACATGCAAACTTTCTTCATCTGCCTTAGAATAAACAGCTACGGTTTTAATTCCCATCTCTTTACATGTGCGTATTACGCGCAATGCAATCTCTCCTCTGTTTGCAATAAGTATTTTCTTAAACATAGTATACTTTTTTAAATTGAAATAAAATGTCACATATCAAATCTGCTCATAAGCAAATTACAGCAAGTCACATTGTTTCAAAAAATTAAAACTCCGAGAAGGATTATGAAGGATCTACTAAAAATAATGGTTGATCAAACTCTACTGGAGATGCATCATCTACTAGAATCTTAACAATCGTTCCTGACACTTCACTTTCTATTTCATTAAAAAGTTTCATTGCCTCAATAACACAAATAACATCTCCTTCGCCTATTTGCTTTCCTACCTCAACAAAAGTAGGCTTATCTGGCGCAGGCTTTCTGTAAAAAGTACCTATTATAGGAGATTTTACTGTAATATATTTTGAGTCATCCTCTTGTGCAGCAGCTGGTTCAGGCGTAGCTGGAGCAGCAGGTGCCGCAGCTACGGGAGCAATTGGAGCTGCCTGCATAGGCATAGATGGCATTTGTTGTAGAATAGTTGTCCCTACTTTATCGTCTTCTGAACCTGTTTTGATAGTGATTTTCACATCATCCATCTCTAATTTTACTTCACTCGCTCCAGACTTGGCAACGAATCTAATTAGGTTTTGAATTTCTTTTAAATCCATAAATTTCAGTTTTCTTAATATTAGTTATGGTTTTAGGAGTTGTAAGCCCATTTAAGATAAATAGACCCCCAAGTAAAGCCTCCACCAAAAGCGGCAAAAACTATACTATCTCCTTTTTTAAGTTGTTTTTCATAGTCACTCATTAGCAACGGCAAAGTTGCTGATGTAGTGTTTCCATATCGTTGAATATTCATTAATACCTTGGCTTGGTCTAATCCCATTCTATTAGCCGTAGCATCTATTATTCTTTTATTTGCCTGATGCGCCATGAGAAAATCTACATCATCATGTGATAACTCATTGCGTTCCATAATTTTTCCTGCTACATCTGCCATGTTTGATACAGCAAATTTAAATACTGTACGGCCATCTTGAAAAACGTGATGTTGTTTCTTATCAATAGTATCTTGTGAAGGAGGCAATAAAGATCCTCCAGCATCTATTTTTAAATAGTCTCTACCCACACCATCAGATCGTAAGTACTCATCCTGCACACCTAAACCTTCTTCATTAGGCTCAAAAAGGACAGCACCTGCACCATCTCCAAAAATAATACACGTAGCTCTATCTGTATAGTCTATGATAGAAGACATTTTATCTGCTCCAATAAGCAATACCTTTTTATAGCGTCCAGATTCTATATACTTTGCAGCTGTAGACATACCATAAAGAAAACTAGAGCATGCTGCTACCAAGTCGTAAGCAAATGCATTTACTGCTCCAATTTTTGATGCTGTATAAACAGCTGTACTCGCCACTGGCATATCAGGAGTGGCAGTTGCAACAATAACCATATCAATCTCTTTAGGATCAATATTAGCTTTTTCTAAAAGCTGTTGGGCAGCTTTTATTGCCATATAAGAAGTACCCTTATCTGGGTCTTTCAGAATACGCCTCTCTTTAATACCTGTACGCGAAGTTATCCACTCGTCATTAGTATCGACCATGGTCTCTAAGATCTCGTTAGTTAACACGAAATCAGGTAAATATGAGCCCACCGCTGTAATTGCCGCTGAGATTGTTCTCATTTAAATTTTGTTAGTTTCCATTTTATGGTCAAAATTAACTCAAAATGATGCGAAAAATACTAAAAAATGATCAAAACAAGCATAAAATTAAGTTTTTTTGCAAATTTGACATAAAAAAACTCTCACCAAGATGAGAGTTCCATTTTTCTAGTAAAACAAGGCTTTTAAGCCTCTATTTCTTCAGATTTATCAATAACCACTTGACCTCTGTAATAAAGCTTTCCTTCAAACCAATGTGCTCTATGATATAAATGCGCTTCTCCAGTTGTTGGGTCAGTCGCAATTTGAGGTACAGCAGCTTTGTAATGTGTTCTTCTTTTATCTCTTCTAGTTTTTGAGATTTTTCTCTTAGGATGTGCCATTGTGTACTCTTATTTATCTGTTAATAGTTTTTTTAATGAATCCCAACGGGGATCAGTATCTGTTTCTTCTTCTTTATTCTTATCATCATTTGATAAACTCAATTCATTAAGTTTATCTAGAATTTCTGATTTTAATGTACCGTCTGCAACACCAGGATGCACTCTTTTGTTTGGAACAGATAATACAATCAACTCATATATATAATGAGCAACATTTAACTCATATTCTCCATGAGGGATTACTAAAATCTCTTCATTATCGTTATTATATTCATCTCCAAACTTAACAATGAGCTTAAAATCATCTTCTACAAACTCATCATAAGGCTCATTAGTAACATCACAATCAACATTCACACTTCCCTCTATCTTAAAAACAAGCTGCATTAAGGTTGCTTTCTTAACAAAGTTTAGGTTTACAGAGATATTAGCTCCATTAAAATCTTCATATTCAAAATGATCAAAGAACGTCTTATCTATATCGTATAAAAACGTATGTTCTCCTTCCTTTAACCCTACAAACTGTATGGTATATGCTTTTAAAGCTTTCATAACCTCACTCATTAGGAGCTTGCAAAGATACATTTTTTTATAAACTAACAACTTAATTTATAAATAAGTGTATTTAATGCTTCATACTCATTTATTCAATCTTACTTAGTACTCACATCTTATCGTGATTTTCCACCTGATCTTCGAGGGCCAACTTTAAGAACATTTTTAGTAAGCTCAGCATACTCCTTTCTGTTTTTATAAATAGCTATAGCAGAATATACCGCCTGTCTAAACGAACTCAGGTCTGCTTGATTTTTACCTGCAATCTCAAAAGCAGTTCCGTGATCTGGCGAAGTACGTATAGCCTCTAAGCCAGCCGTATAGTTAACTCCATTCCCGAAAGCCAGTGTCTTAAAAGGAATAAGGCCTTGATCATGGTATGCAGCAATAATTCCATCAAAATTCTTATAATTACCCGAACCAAAAAAGCTATCTGCTGCATAAGGACCGTAAACAATTTTTCCTCCCGCTCTCATTTTTTCTAAAGTAGGAATCATAATCTTATCATCATCATCTCCTATTACTCCATCATCCCCTACATGAGGGTTGATACCTAAAAGAGCTATTTTAGGATTCACTATAGCAAAATCTCGTTGCAGTGTTTTATATAAAGTATTTACCTTTTCCCTTATTAATTCTGGTGTAATCGCATTTGCAACTTCTTTTACAGGAATATGATCTGTAAGTAAGCCTACTCTAAGTGTATCTGAAACCATTAACATCATAGCGTCACCTTCCAGCTCTTGTGCTAGATAATCTGTATGACCTGGGAATTCAAAATCTTTACTTTGAATATTGGCCTTACTTATAGGCGCTGTAACCAACACATCTATATTCCCATCTTTAAGAGCCTTTGTAGCTTGCTTAAATGACTTTATTGCCAAGACGCCCGACTCTGGAGTTCCTTCACCTACTTTAAAGTAAAAAGAGTCTTTCCAACAGTTTAAAACATTCACCTTACCATCAACTAGTTGATTCAAATCAGAAATTCCGTGTAAATTAATTTTGTTATCCAATTGTTTCTTCACATAGGATAGTGTTTTAGTAGAAGCAAAAATAACTGGCGTACAAAACTCAAGCATCGCTTGCTCTGCAAACGTATTTAAAACAATCTCTGGGCCTATACCATTTAAATCTCCTATAGAAACCCCTACTTTAATTTTTCCTTGCTTGTTCATACGTGACAGTTTGTTTGTTTTGTACTTTTACATCACAAAAGTAACCAAATTATAGGCATTTATGTTTACAGGTATCATAGAAGATTTAGGAAAGATTATCTCTTTAAAAAAAGAAAAAGCAAATCTTCAAATCACAGTACAAAGTAAAATTACTTCAGAACTAAAAATAGATCAGAGTGTAGCTCACAATGGAGTCTGTCTTACCGTTGTCGAAAAACATAATGACACCTATACGGTTACAGCTATCCAAGAAACATTAGACAAAACAAATCTCAATAAGCTCAAAGAAGGTGATGTTGTTAATCTAGAAAGAGCTATGGTTATGGGATCACGCCTAGATGGACATATTGTACAGGGGCATGTAGACCAAACAGCAATCTGCACCAACATAGAAGAAGATAATGGTAGCTGGCGTTATTATTTTAAGTACGATACACGTTTTGGTAATCTTACAATTGAGAAAGGCTCAATAACCATAAACGGAGTAAGTCTTACCGTAAATGATTCTGAAAAAGACAGTTTTAGCGTAGCTATAATACCCTATACTTATGAAAACACAGGCTTTAAAAACTTATCAAAGGGAGATACAATAAATCTAGAATTTGATGTTATTGGGAAGTATGTAAAACGATTTACACAGCACTATTAATTTACTTAGGCTAATTTTTTTCTTGACTTAACAACCACATAAAGTCCAAATACAAAACCAGTAATAAGTAGAAACACAATATTCTCATCAATAGGCACCACTAAACCTATCGGTGGCGGTGGCGACGCTTTCGTTGGGGCTGGTGGGAATTTCTGAGCAAAAGCAGAGCCACTAGCTAACGCAAGCGAGATGAATATTATATATGCTTTTAATCCTAATTTCATAATCTTAACAACGCAATAAACACTTAAAATAATTTCTTTACTGGAAAAGAATCAAACACTATACCATTTTGTCTTGTAAAGTGTTATTCTTAACAAAATGCTCTAACGAGTTTCCTTGGTTTAAAATACAATATAGTATATATATCTATATACACCAAATTAAACCACATAACAAATTACGCGACTCACCAAACACCTT
>CAZJRA010000044.1:0-8794 GCA_964548335.1 uncultured Flavobacteriaceae bacterium
AGAAACAGGGTATCCTCTTG
The DNA here is from genome assembly GCA_964548335.1 of uncultured Flavobacteriaceae bacterium. Classification (GTDB taxonomy): domain Bacteria; phylum Bacteroidota; class Bacteroidia; order Flavobacteriales; family Flavobacteriaceae; genus Dokdonia. The sequence continues at coordinate 21 of CAZJRA010000044.1, forward strand.
TAGATGCGGGAATACGAGAACTGAACGCAACAGGGTATATGCATAACCGTGTACGTATGCTAGTTGCGAGTTTTTTATGCAAACACTTACTTATAGATTGGCGATGGGGAGAAGCTTATTTTGCAGAAAAGTTACTTGATTATGATATGAGTGCTAATGTAGGTAACTGGCAATGGGCAGCGGGTTCTGGTGTAGACGCAGCTCCCTATTTTAGAATATTTAATCCTATAACACATGTACAAAAATTTGATAAGCAGTTAGCTTATATCAAAAAATGGGTTCCTGATCTTCAAGAATTCTCATATCCCCCTATGATGGTTGACCATAAAAAAGCAAGAGAACGATGCTTACAAACTTATAAAGAAGCTCTTGCTTAACACTTAGGTATAAAAACTATGTATCAAGCGTGTAAACTATCTGCTATCTAAGCAGTTCTAATAATTTTTGCTCCTATAGCTCTAAGACGTTCATCTATACGCTCGTATCCACGATCTATCTGCTCTATATTATGGATAGTAGATGTTCCTTTCGCGCTAAGCGCAGCTATTAATAAAGAAATACCTGCTCGTATATCTGGAGAAACCATTGTAGTGGCCTTTAAGTCTGATTCAAAGCCGTGTCCAATAATAGTGGCTCTATGTGGGTCACAAAGAATAATTTTTGCCCCCATATCAATGAGTTTATCTGTAAAGAATAACCTACTCTCAAACATTTTTTGATGAACCATAACTTCTCCTTTAGCCTGGGTGGCTATTACGAGTATGATACTTAATAAATCTGGAGTAAATCCTGGCCAAGGCGCATCTGCAATAGTCATAAAAGAACCATCTATATAACTCTCAATCTCGTAGCCATCTGTATGCGAAGGAATATGAATATCATCGCCTTTACGATTAATTGTAATTCCTAGTTTTCTAAACGTATTAGGAATCACCCCGAGATCATCCCAACTTACATTTTTAATTGTAATATCACTTTTAGTCATAGCCGCAAGTCCTATCCAAGAACCTATCTCTATCATATCAGGAAGTACGCTATGGTCACACCCTCCTAATTGCTCTACGCCTTCTATATGTAACATATTAGACCCGATTCCGGAGATTTTTCCTCCCATACGGTTAATCATCTTACACAACTGTTGTAGGTAAGGCTCACAAGCGGCATTATAGATTGTAGTTTTTCCTTTTGCTAGGGCTGCTGCCATAACAATATTAGCTGTACCTGTAACTGAGGCTTCATCAAGAAGCATATAGGTACCCGTAAGTCCTTCTGGAGCTTCTACTCCATAAAAACGCTCTTCTTTATTGTATCTAAAGTTAGCTCCTAGTTTAATAAAACCTTCAAAGTGAGTATCTAATCGTCTACGTCCTATTTTATCTCCTCCTGGTCTTGGTATATACCCTTTTCCAAAACGACCTAATAAGGGACCTACAATCATAATAGACCCTCTAAGACCACTACCCTCTTGCTTAAACTGCTCACTCTCTAAATACTCAAGATTAAGCTCATCACTCTTAAAAGAGTATTGGTTAGGACCTAATTTTTGTATTTTAACACCTAGATTCCCTAATAAAGTAATTAGTTTATTAACATCTCTAATGTCTGGAATATTACTAATAGTAACTTTTTCTGGAGTGAGTAATACCGCACATAATATTTGTAGTGCTTCGTTTTTTGCTCCTTGAGGTTGGATTTCTCCTTTAAGTTGATGTCCTCCTTCTATCTGAAATGTTCCCATATTTTATCTAGGTACTGCTGTTTTTAGTATCTTCTTTTTTTGTTCCAAGTTCCTTTACCCTTCATGCTCTTTTTAACAGGATGCTCGGCAGATTTTGCCTTTTTGTTAGCACGTATTAGTTTTTCTGAGTCGTGAAGAGGCTCTCCCTTTTCTTTAAGGTTAATAGTTCCTTCACTTAATTCATATAGATGCTGAAAAATAACATCGTCTTCTACGGTGTCTTTATTCCAATTAAGGAAGCATTTTTTCATATGGTTTGCGATCGTAAACTCTAAAGCGTCTCGCATTTCACCTTTCTCCCACTCTTTTGCAACATCTACCATTCTCTTAATATTATTCCCATAAAAACGATATTTAGGGAAATTTTGAGGATAACCTAGTGGCTCTGGTCGCTCTGCTAATTCTTCTCTAGAAGGTCTAGGATATGGAGAATCTACATCTAGTTTAAAATCTGATATGATAAATAACTGATCCCAAAGTTTATGTTGAAAATCTGGCACATCTCTCAAGTGAGGTTGTAAGTTACCCATTACCGCAATAATAGCCTTAGCTATTTTATTACGCTCTTCTCGGTCTTCTATTTCCGTAGCTTGGTCTACCATTTTTTGAATATGACGACCATATTCTGGTATAATAAGGTGTACACGCTCTGTGTTGTATTCTAATTGATCTATCAATTGTAAAATAATTAAGTGAAGTAATTTACTAACGTAAACAGTTGCAAAATACTAAAAATTGTAAGAACCTAGAAATCCCTTTCTAAAATGATTCTTTATCGTTGTAAATATAGCCTAACAGCCTTTATATTCACTTTTATAGAGAAATAACTCCTTCTACCACCGATACTTCTTTGTATTTAGCAATAACGGTATCTGGATTTTTCATAGTAACATTTATAGACACGCTTGTGTATTTTCCTGTACGGGATTCTTTTGTGTTAATAACAGCTCCTTTATGATCAAAAAAAGAAGTGATTTGTTTTATTTTATCCACATTAGTAGGTACAATAAACTTAAACAAATAAGGCGATGGCCATAGTGAAGTATTGCTTAATTGCTCTTTTAATTTTGCATAAAATTCGTCTGGGTCTTGTGCCGTACTCATAGTTAATAATTATAATAACAAATATACCACAAGTAGGCTGTTTTCTGTTACTTTAGTAACGACTAATTTTCTGATACAGTATCCTATTTTTATGCCAAAACGTATTCTCCTTATTGGAGGCCCTTCTACAGGAAAAACAACCCTAATTAATTACCTTAGTTCTTTAGGGTATTTTTGTTTAGAAGAAATTTCTAGAGAAGTTATCAAGCAAGCTCAATATGAAGGAATAGAGCAACTGTTTTTAGAAAAACCTTTACTGTTTAGTACTTTACTTAAAGACGCACGAATAGCGCAATTTAAAGAAGTGACATCAGTTAAAAACAAGCATGTATTTTATGATAGAGGAATTCCAGATACTGTTGCTTACTTAGATTATAGTAATCAAAAATACCCTAATGAGTTTATAACTGCTTGTGAAGAGTATAGATATGATCAAGTTTTTGTTTTGCCTCCTTGGGAGGAAATACACACGACAGACAATGAGCGTTATGAAACCTTTGAACAAGCAAAAAAAATACACCAAGAGCTACTTAATACCTATAAAAAATACGACTATACACCCATAGAAGTACCTAAGAAAAGTCTTGAAGAAAGAGCTAAATATATAATTACAAAACTAATCTCATAATTAAAGATCCTAAAGACATATTAAAACAATACTGGGGGTACGATGAGTTTAGACCTTTGCAAGAAGATATTATTACATCTATTGTTGCTAAACAAGATACGATTGCACTACTGCCTACGGGAGGAGGTAAATCATTATGTTATCAGATACCTGCCCTGGCTCAAGATGGAATTGGTTTAATTGTATCCCCCTTAGTTGCCTTAATGCAGGATCAAGTAGTACAATTAAAAGAAAAAGGTATTAAAGCACTTTGCATCCCTAGCGGTATTCCTTTGTCAGAATTAGATATATTATTAGATAATTGCATCTACGGAAATTACAAAATGCTATATGTATCTCCAGAACGTTTACAACAAGAGCTAGTGATTGAACGTATTAAGCAAATGAACATTTCGCTTATAGCTGTAGATGAAGCTCATTGTATTTCACAATGGGGACATGATTTTAGACCTGCTTATTTAGATATTTATAAACTTAGACTACTCAAACCCGAAGTGCCTATAATAGCATTAACAGCTACTGCTACAGATCGTGTAGTAGCTGATATTAGCATACAGCTTTCTTTAGAAAATCAAAAGCTCTTTAAAAACTCGTTTAGTAGACCTAATCTTGCATATACCGTAAAGTATGCTGAAGATAAAAATTACAAGCTAGAAAAACTTCTTAAAAATTGTAAGCACAGTGCTTTAATCTATGTAAGAAACAGAAAAGCAACGATGGTCACAGCACATTTCTTACAGTCTAAGGGAATTACAGCAACCTATTATCACGGAGGACTTTCTAAAAAAAGCAGGACACTACATCAAAGTCAATGGATGAAGAATCAATCCAAAGTAATGGTGAGTACTAGCGCGTTTGGAATGGGGATAGATAAAAAAGATGTAGACCTTGTAATCCACATAGAAATCCCTGATAGCGTAGAGAGCTATTTTCAAGAAGCAGGAAGAGCAGGACGAAATAGACAGGAATCACAAGCTGTCCTATTATACAATGAGAATGATAAAGTCCGATTAGAAAAGCAGTTTATCTCTGTGATTCCTACAGTTAAAGACGTAAAAAACATCTATAAAAAGCTTAATTCATATTTTCAAATAGCATACGGAGAAGGGCAAGATCTTTTGTTCCCATTTAACTTTAGTGATTTTTGCCAGACCTATGCCTTAACATCAATCCTTACTTATAACAGCCTTTTACTATTAGATAGTAATAGTGTTCTAAAACTATCTAAAGAGTTTTCTAAAAAAGCGACTGTTACATTTAAGGTAACCCATATGTCTCTTAGTTATTATTTGATAAAGAATCCCAAGTTTAACACTGTGGTTCAAGCTATATTAAGAACCTATGGAGGAGTTTTTGAACAAGTAGTTACTCTAAATTATACTTTAATCGCAAATAAGTCTAATTCTAGTACCGATGAGATACATCACATATTAAGCACGCTAGATCAAGACGATATAATAAATTATGAGCACCAAAGTTTTGATAGCAGTATTCTCTTTTTACGCCCTCGTGAAGACGAGTACACAATAAATACTATTAGTTCTCATATTAAAACGTACAGACTCACTAAAAAAAAGCAAATAGAAAATATTAAAACCTATCTCGCAAATAACAAAACGTGCCGATCTATACAGCTACTCAACTATTTTGAGGAAGTTTCTAATTTTGAATGTGGTAAGTGTGATGTTTGTATAGGAAGAGCTTCTACAAAAAAAGAACCTATAGAAGGTATTTATCAAGCTATAATAGACGCTCTTAAAATAAAGCCTCACTCTTCTCGAGAATTGTGTGAACTTCCATTTTCTGAAAATGCTATATTAAATACAATAAAAACTCTCTTAGAAGAACAAAAAATAAGTATCACACCCGCTAACACCTATATTCTTACATGAAAAAACTACGTATACTCTTTATGGGTACTCCAGAATTTGCCGTTACTATATTACAAGGACTCTTAAGCACTAATCACGAAGTAGTAGGCGTTATTACTGCTCCAGATAGACCTGCAGGACGAGGCCAAAAAATTAAAAAGAGTGCTGTAAAAATAGCCGCCGAAAAACACGAACTACCTATCCTACAACCTACCAACTTAAAGGACACCTCTTTTTTAGAAGAACTAGAGAGTTTAAAAGCAGATATACAAATTGTAGTTGCCTTTAGAATGCTTCCAAAAGTTGTTTGGGCAATGCCTTCGTTAGGCACCTTTAACCTTCATGCATCTCTATTACCACAATATAGAGGTGCTGCCCCTATTAACTGGGCCCTTATTAATGGTGAAAAAACAACTGGTGTCACCACATTTTTTATAGATGAAAAAATAGACACAGGAGCAATCATTATGCAAGACGAAATTACAATAGGAGATAACGAGAGTGCAGGAAGTCTTCATGACAGATTAATGAATGCAGGAAGTGATCTTGTATTAAAAACAATAGAAGCTATTGCTACAGACACGGTAAGTACGAGTATACAACCACAGGATGTATCATTAAAAACAGCCTACAAACTCCATAATGAAAACACAAAAATAGATTGGACACAGTCAAGTAATACTATACATAACCTTATAAGAGGTCTTAATCCTTATCCAGGAGCCTGGTGTTATATGGTAACTAACGATCAAGAATTAAGGGTTAAAGTATATGGAGCTTCTTTAGTATCCGAACAAACAGACACCATAGAAGATGTAGGTGAGCTAAAACAACAACCTCCTGGACATATTTTTATTAAAGAAGGACAAATGTTTGTGCATGCAGCTAATGAGCCTATATGTATCCTTGAAATTCAACTTCCTGGGAAGCGAAAAATGCTCGTAAAAGACCTTTTAAACGGTTATAAATTGTCTGAAAATTCTAAAATGCGCTAAAGCCCCACTACCATTGGGCTAACGAGAATTGACAAAAAACACATTGCTTTATTAACAATTAGCTCTACTTATTAACAAAACACGGGATTTTACACGCTATTACTTGCGTGATAAGATTTTACGTATAATTTTGTTGACGGATTAAACATCGTGTTTAACCGCAACTTAAATAATTAAATTAAACATTATGAACAAATCAGAGTTAATTGACGGAATGGCGGAACACGCAGGAATTACTAAGGCTGCAGCAAAAAAAGCATTAGAATCTTTCTTAGGAAACGTAGAAGGAGAGCTTAAAAAAGGTGGACGTGTATCTTTAGTAGGTTTTGGATCTTGGTCTGTATCTAAGCGTAACGCTCGTGAAGGTAGAAACCCACAAACAGGAAAGACTATCCAGATTGCTGCAAAAAATGTAGTAAAGTTTAAAGCAGGTACTGAACTAGGAACTGCAGTAAACTAATTATAAGTTTATATAGCATAAAAAACCTCTCCTTTTGGGAGAGGTTTTTTTATTTATTGGATTATTGCATAAAATATATTACTTTTAGTAAACCCAAAATTTGGATGCAATGAACCATTCATTACACAAAGGGCTTCTATTAATTGCAGAACCATCCATCATCGGAGATGTTTCTTTTAATAGAGCTGTTATACTACTTACTGAACATTCTGATACGGGGTCAGTTGGGTTTATTATGAATAAACCTCTTGAATACACTTTAGCAGATTTTGTCCCTGAACTAGAAAATTGTAGTCTTACGGTATACAATGGAGGGCCTGTAGAGCAGGATAATCTTTACTTTATACATAAAGTACCACAACTTATACCGGATAGCGTAGAAATCTCTAAAGGTATATTTTGGGGAGGAGACTTTACTAACGTGATTACACAACTACAAACCGGTGAACTACAAGATGATGATGTTATGTTTTTCTTAGGATATTCTGGATGGGACTCTCAACAACTCGATTGTGAATTGGAAGAAAGTTCATGGATCATAACAGAAAATAAACACAACCAGAATATACTTGGGTTAAATTGCGCTAATCTTTGGCGTGAAAAAATCATAGAATTAGGTGGTGATTACCTCATCTGGTCTAATACTCCAGAAAACCCTAATTGTAATTAACCTAATCTTGCTTTTACATTAAGTAGTTTAAGTAAATCTGCAGCTACTTTAGTCTCATACGTTTTCTTACGATACTTTGTAATAGGTTGTATTCCTATAATTGAATTTGTGATAAACAACTCATCTGCCTTCTGTAATTCAAAAGGAGATATAGACACCTCTTGTAGTTCGTATTCCTTTTTTTGAGGAATAATAGTAAGCAATTGCTTTCGTATAATTCCACGTAAACAACCGTCTTCTAGTGGAGGCGTTTTAATTACATTTCCTTTTACTAGAAACAAATTTCCTTGTAAAGCTTCTACAACATTCTTATTTGTATTAATTAGTAAACAATTATCGTATCCATTCTCTTTAGAAAAGATACTTCCTGTAACGTTTAATACTTTATTTGTTGTTTTAAGAGTGGATAATATCCCTGGATTTACATAATGATCTTTATACAACTCTACTTCATAAGAGTCTTCTGATAGCGTGTAAAAAGGAGATGATAACGCTTTCGCGAAAGCGTAAAACCCTACATTATTTTCTTCTGGAAGATACGTTCCTAATCCATCTCTATACACCGTTATACGTATTCTTGCGGGGCTATTAGATAAGCCACAAGCTTCTATAGTTTTAAGAAGCTCTGCTTCCAAAAAATCTGGTGTAAAACTCATAGGTATTTCCATACGTAGCATACGCATAGAAGCCATTAATCTAAAATAGTGATCCTCCCAAAATAAGAGTTTTCCGTTTATTGCTCTTATCGTTTCAAAAACACCATCCCCATATAAAAAAGCTCTATTATAAGGCGATACTCTTGTAGCATCTTCGTCTTGTAGTATCCCGTTTGTATTAATCATAAAAAAGTCCTGCTTTTAAGGCAGGACAAATATACCAAGATTAAGGATCATATTATGCAGATCCTATAACCTGTTTAAGTTCTGAAATTTGATTTTCCCAAAACATCTTTCCTTCTTCTACCTCATCATCATCTGCAAAGTCTGTAATGATTAAAGAAACGTCTTTTGTTATCTCATCTACTTGAATACGTAATTCAAAATAAGCATCATCATCCTCTTCTTCTGTCCATCTAAACTTAATGCTTTCTGATTTCTTTTTAGCCAATAACTCTGCTTGCTCTTCTGTTCCGTCCCAAATAAAAGTATAACTATCTCCTCGAGAATTTACATTATCTGCAAACCATTCACTCATTCCTGAGGGAGTTGCCATATATTGAAATAATAGATTAGGTGACGCTCGAATCACAAACTCCATTTCATATTTTATTTTATCACTCATAGGTTTATTGTTAGTATAGCCCAATAT
>CAZJRA010000045.1:0-8657 GCA_964548335.1 uncultured Flavobacteriaceae bacterium
ATATCTTAGATTATAATTTTACAGCAAAAGTAGAGCAAGATTTTGATGAGATAGCAGAAGGGAGACAAGAGTGGACAACCATGATGAAGACCTTTTATAAAGATTTTCATCCACAGGTAAAAGATGTTGAAGAAAATGCCGAAAGAGAAGTAGGAGAACGCATTTTAGGAAAAGACCCAGAAACAGGGAAGCCTGTAAGTGTGCGATTAGGGAAATTTGGACCTATGGTGCAAATAGGTTCTGTAGAAGATGAAGAGAAGCCTCGATTTGCAAGTTTAGGGCCTGATCAGCAATTGGGTAGTATTACCTATGAAGAAGCAATGGATCTTTTTAAATTACCTAAAGATTTAGGGAGTTATGAAGAAGAAGCGGTTGCTGTAAATAATGGGCGCTTTGGTCCTTATGTAAAATTTGGAAGTGCCTATATATCCCTGCCTAAAGGAAGGGATCCTATGCAAGTAGATTTAGAGGAGGCTATTGAGCTTATTAAAGCAAAGCAAAAAGCAGATGCTCCTATTTATACGTATGAAAATTTACCTGTACAAAAAGGGGTTGGGCGTTTTGGGCCATTTATAAAATGGAATGGGATGTTTATCAACGTAAATAAAAAGTATGATTTCGACAATCTTTCAGATGCTGATATTGTTGAACTTATAGAGGTTAAGAAGCAAAAAGAAATTGATAAGGTAATTCACAATTTTGAAGAAGAAGGTATTCGTGTAGAAAAAGCACGATGGGGTCGTTCTAATATTATTAAAGGAAAGACTAAAATTGAATTGCCTAAAACAGTTGATGCAACAAAACTAAGTCTTGAAGAAGTGAAGGCTATTATAGAGAAAAATGCACCTAAAAAGAAAAAGGCGACGCGTAAGAGGACTACTGCAAAGAAAACAGCTGCAAAAAAGAAATAACTAATGGACTTAGATTTCTTGTTGCCTGTTGCAGATGTGGCTTTAGCTCATATACAACTCATGCATCCGCAATGTTTAGGAAATACGTTGCGTATTCATAGTGATCAGGAAGGGATTCCAGATCTAGAAGGAGTGCAAATAGTAATTATTGGCTTACGCGAAAATAGGAGAGACCCAAACACTTTGGGGGAGTCATTGTCATTTACAGAAATACGTAGGGCTTTTTATGAGCTTTTTCCGGGAAATTGGCATACAACGATTGCAGATTTAGGAGATATTGACAAAGGAGAAAGTGTAGACGATACGTATTTTGCAATCAGGACACTTACCGAAAATCTAGTCAAGAAGAATATTATACCTATGTATATAGGAGGTAGTCACGATCTGATATATCCAGTTTATAGAGCTTTTGATAAGCTTGATCAAATGGTTAACTTGGTTAATGTAGATCATAGATTTGATTTGGGAGACTCTACAAAGCCTATAGAGAGTCATTCTTATGTGAGTAAAATTATTGTAGATCAACCTTATAATCTATTTAATTATAGTAATATAGGGTTTCAGACGTATTTTAACCCTCAAGATGAAATTGACTTGATGGAGCGATTGCATTTTGAAGCTTATCGTTTAGGGAATGTATCTAATAATTTAGATAGTGTAGAGCCTGTGATGAGGGATGCAGATGTGGTTGGGGTAGATATGGGAGCTATAAAAAGTAGTGAGCTTAGTTATCGTCATAATAAAGCTCCTAATGGATTTGAAGGGAAAGAAATATGTGCTATTGCTAGATACGCAGGTATAAGCGATCGAGTTTCTGTATTTGGGGTGTTTGAATATAAGAATGATCCGCAAGAAGAAATTGCAGCAATGTTGGTAGCTCAAATGATGTGGTATTTTGTTGAAGGGGTTAATTATCGCTCAAATGAAAGTTTAGATGTAGAATAAAATGATTTTAGAAATAATCAATGACCTATTGAAGATTAGTTTCTAATATTTTATAAAAGCGAATTCTCCTAAAGATGGTGTATAGAAATCCTTTTTATTTCAGAATTGAATAATAAATTGAAAAGACATACGTTATTATCTTGTAGATATCACGATTATCTAGAAGCGTGCAATCAGAATTTACCTGAAAGATGGTATAAAGCACGTATGAAAAACGAAATTTAATTAAGAGAATTACATAAAAATATTAAAAGGTTTTGGGTAAATAAATTGTTTATTTGAAAATAAATAAATAGGTTTACGCCCTTAATTCGAATAAATTTAACTTTAAGAGTATGAGAAAGTGTGTTATGTTAATTGCGGTAATAGCTATTCTATCTAGTTGTAGTAGTGGTGATCGTGGAGAACTTGTCGGGGTAAAAGGTAAACCTTGGCACCCTGAGAAACCTTACGGGATGACATTAGTGTCTGGAGGTGCTTTTATCATGGGTAAAAGTGATGATGATATTGCAGCTGTACAAGACGCTCCTACAAAAACAGTAACAGTTAGTTCTTTTTATATGGATGAAACTGAAATCTCAAATGCAGAGTATAGGCAGTTTGTAGAGTGGGTGAAAGACTCTACAGTAAGAACGAGACTTGCTATCCTTGCAGATGAATTAGGGGAAACAGGAGGAGGAGAAGGTGGTGACGATGCCGGTAGTATTGGGGATTTTGCATTTGCTGATGCAGATCCAGAAAACATGACCCCTTACGAGCAGTACATGTATGATAACTATTATAGCCAAGCAGATGGGTTCGAGTTTAGAAAGCTTAATAAGGAAGTAGATGTTATATGGGATACATCAGCATATCCAGATGAGTACTATACAGAAGTTATGGATACGATGTATATTCCTTTAGAGGAAGCTTACAATGGTCAACGTACAATCGATGTTGATAAACTAGAGTTTAGATATACATACCTAGATATGGAAGAAGCTGCTAGAAAGAAGAAAGGAAAGCGTAAAGAGTTTATAAGAACAGAGAAAGTGAAAATTTATCCAGATACGACTGTATGGGTTAAGGATTTTGCATATTCCTACAATGAACCTATGCATAATGATTATTTCTGGCATGAAGCGTTTGGTGATTATCCTGTAGTTGGGGTAACTTGGATACAAGCAAAAGCATTTTGTAACTGGAGAACAATTTACAAGAATTCACACCAAAGATCAGCTGGTAAGCAAGATGTTTCTCGTTTTAGATTACCTGCAGAGGCAGAATGGGAATATGCTGCTAGAGGAGGTCTAGAAGGAGCAGATTATCCTTGGGGAGGTCCTTATCCTAAGAATGATAGAGGTTGTTTCTTAGCAAACTTTAAGCCTCTTAGAGGAGACTATGGAGCGGATCAAGCGTTGTACACTGTAGAGGTAGATGCGTATCAGCCTAATGATTTTAACTTATATAATATGGCTGGTAATGTTGCTGAATGGGTTGGGTCGTCTTATGATATAAGTTCTTATGAGCATATGTCTACTATTAATCCTAACGTAAACGATGCTACTAATTACAGAAAAGTAATACGTGGGGGTTCTTGGAAAGATGTTGCATACTTTATACAAGTAAGCTCACGCGATTATGAGTATCAAGATAGTGCTCGTAGTTATATTGGATTTAGAACTGTACAGGATTATAAAGGAACTGCGCAAAGTATTAGTACACGTAGAGCACCTAGATAGAGTATAAAAAAAACGAATTATAATAGAATTATTAAACTAAACTAAACTAAACTAAATTTTTAATTATGGGTAAGTCAAAAAAAGGAAAGAAAATAATGAATATGGTCTATGGACTAGGAGGGGCAGTCGTTATTTTAGGAGCACTATTTAAAATTATGCACTGGCCTTTAGGTAACGAGATGCTTATTTTAGGTCTTTTAACAGAAGCATTAATATTTATAATATCTGCATTTGAAGCTCCTGAAGAAGCTTTAGATTGGTCATTAGTATATCCTGAATTAGCTAGTGGGCAAGCTAACACAACTAAAAAAGGTAAAAAAGCTATTGAAGAGCCTAAAGATGCTGAAGGAATTTTATCTAAAAAATTAGATGAAATGCTTAAAGGAGCTAAGATTGATTCAGAATTAATGAATAGTCTTGGTAATAGTATTCGTAGCTTCGAAGGAGCTGCTAAAGGAATAGCACCTACTGCAGAAGCAATGAGTTCAACTAAAAAGTATAGTGAAGAGATGTCTCTTGCAGCTGCTCAAATGGAATCTTTGAATAACTTATACAAAGTGCAAGTTGAGTCTACTGGACGTCAAGCTGAAATCAATGAGCAAGTTGCTGCAAATGCAGGAAAGCTTAAGGAGCAAATGGAAAGTCTTGCAACAAACCTTTCTTCATTAAATGGAGTATATGGTGGTATGTTATCTGCAATGTCTAAGTAATTGTTGTGATTATTACAACTAATAATTATTAACTAATTTTAAAAATATAAAGACATGGCAGGAGGAAAAATATCTCCAAGGCAGAAGATGATTAACATGATGTATTTGGTGTTTGTAGCGATGCTAGCATTAAATATGTCTAAGGAAGTATTATCTGCTTTTGGATCAATTGACAATAAGTTAAAAAGAGCAAATACTACTTATACGGCTAAGAATCAAGCTGCATTAGATGGTTTGAAACAGAAGGCGGGTGAAAATGAAAAATCTAAAAAAGCTGCAGAGAAAGCTACTAAGGCGGCAGGTATTTCAAAAGTACTATATGATTTTCTTGAAGGTGAAAAAGAAAAAATATACGTAGGTAATAAAGTAGAAGATAGACAGTCTTTCGAATCTATGGATAAGACTCAGTTTTTAGATGAGACTTATTTTAAAGGTGGGAAAATTCAGCCAGAAGGACAAGCTTATCTTGATCATATCGATACGTATCGTAATGAAATGTTAGCTCTTATTGGAAAAGATAATCCAAAGCTAGCTGAACAAATCAAAACCGATTTTAGTACCGCTGATATTGAAGCAGGTCCAAAAGGGAAAAAAATAAAGAAGAACTATATTAGTTATCATTTTGTTGGTTTTCCAATGGTGTCTTCTATAACTAAGATGACTCAAATGCAAAATGACATTAAAGTCGTTGAGAATGAGTTGTACTCAAAGTTACTTACAGGTAACCTTGTAGCATTAACCCAAATTAGTGAAGATAACTATCAAACTGTAATGACTCAAGAAAAGGGTGCTTTCTATACTGGCGAAACTTTCAATGGTGTGATTTCTTTAGGACGTGTTGATGAGTCGACAAAACCAGAAAGAGTAGAGCTAAAGATTGATGGACGTCCTATAGGTAACAGATATGAGTTTGAAGGTGGACGTGTTAAATTAAAAGTAGGTTCTGGAGGAGTTGGTCAACATAAGATTACAGGAGACTTAGTTTTTCTTCAAGATGGTGAAGAAATTAAAGTGCCTGTAACGCAACAGTGGACTACTATTAATAAGCCAAACTCAGCTACAATTGCTGCAGATAAGATGAATGTAGTATATAGAGGGGTAGAAAACCCTATGACTATAACATTTGCAGGAATTCAAGATAAAGATGTAAACGCTTCGGGTACAGGTCTTAGAAAGAAAAGCGGTTCTAGTTATATGCTTTCTCCTGGAAATGGAAAAGAAGTTACTATTAATGTTACAGGTAAACTTCCTGAAGGAGGTGGAAACGTAACTGATAAAGCTACTTTCCGTATCAAAAATATACCACGCCCTACAGGAACTATGCGTAACGATAACTCAGGATCTCTTAAAATGTCAAGAGAATCGGTTGGAGGTGCACCAGTAGGAGCAGAACTTGTTGATTTTGATTTTGATTTAAATTTAAAAGTGAAAAGTTTTAAGTTTAAAGCTCCTGGAGCTGGTACAGTTGTAGTTAATGGAACTAGATTAAATGATCAAGCTAAATCTGCTTTAAGAAAAGCAAAAAGAGGATCTACTGTGCAAATATTTGATATTAAAGCAGAAATTAAAGGCAACAGTAAATATAGACTAGGAAAAGTATCTCCAGTTATTATTGAGTTGACAAACTAAAATATATTATTATGAATCGTAAATATGCAATCTTATTCGCTATTGTTGGCTTGTTTTCAGCATCGGCATTCGCTCAAGGAAATGTTCTTAATGCAAAAGTTCCAGAACAGATGTTTGAAGTTACAGATGAGCAGCTAGCAAAAGATAATGATGAGCCTCTTCCTTATGGGTACGTTGAGAAACGTGACGTCCTTTGGTCTAAAAATACCTGGGAGACTGTTGATTTGGATGAGCGTGTTAACTTCCCATTTTATTACCCAGTAGATACTACAAATATGGCTTCTAACAGAAGGTCTTTGTACGATGTAGTTTTAAAGGCAATAAAATCTGGAGAGATAAAGGATATTTATGGAGATTCATATTTTTCGGAGAAGATTACATTAGATGATATCAGTGGAGCTTTGGTAAAAACTGATACTACTGATGATGGATTTAGAGAACTCAATGAAGGTTTACCTATCTCTGACTATAACATTGAAACAAAGCGTATAGAAGCGTATAATATCAATTCTTATAGAATTAGAGGTATGTGGTATGTAGATAAGCGTCAAGGAGAACTTAAGTATCGTTTGTTAGGTTTTGCACCGGTATCTGGAGATGTGAACTTCTTGGATGCAGTAGATCAAGAAGATATCCCATTATTTTGGGTATGGTTCCCAGGTGCGCGTGATGTTTTACACAAAGCTAAATCTTTTAATAATAAAAACTCAGCAGCTCCAATCTCTTTTGATCACCTTTTAAATAGTAGACGATTTAGCGGGACTATCTATAAGGAAGAAAATGTACAAGGGGATAGGCAAGTTAAAGAATATATTAGTAAGAATGCAATGATGCAGTTGTATGAATCTCAGCGAATTAAAGAGGTTATTAGAGATTTGGAACAAGATCTTTGGAATTATTAATATATCCCTGAATTATTTAATATTATCAAAATCCTGTGAATTTATTCACAGGATTTTTATTTTATATAGTTATAGTTTAACTATGTTGTCGAGCTTCTTATTTGAGTATAAGTTGTTTTTTAATTAATTCAGGTTTACGTTCTCTAAATTAAATTTTACAAACTTATTTGGAAATATTATCATATAATTCAGGCTATGCTTTAAAAGCATAGTTTTTTGTTTTGAGAATATGGGTGTTAATCTAGTATCTTTGATAAAAATAATCTCGTTGAAATATATATTACTTTTCACGCTTCTTAATACCTTTTTTGTACTTCATGCACAAGAAGAGGAGGATCTAACACAAGTTGTAGACTCTTTATATCGTGAAGATCAACTCTATCTAGGAGTAAGCTTTAACTTACTAGGAGAAAAGCCTAGTAATGTTATTCAAAATAGATTTAGTGGTAGTTTACAAGGTGGCTTTATACGTGATATGCCTATAAATAAAAAGCGGAACCGGGCTATAGGATTAGGGTTAGGTCTTGCAGGAGAAACTTTTAGTCAAAATATCTTTATAAATGACACAGAAGGTAGTGAAGAGACTACTTATGAACTTATAACCTCTGATATCAGTGAAGATATAAATAGGTTTGTTCTTTACTCTCTAGAACTTCCTATTGAGTATAGATGGCGTACTTCTACACCTACAGATTATTCTTTTTGGAGAATTCACGCAGGACTTAAACTAGGGTACATCTTTAGTTTTAGATCTACTTTTGAAGATGAAAATAATAACGTTTCTGTTATTGTACGTGACGTTCCAGAATTAAATAATTTCCAATACGGTCTTACGTTGAGTTTTGGGTATGGAGCCTTTAACTTTCATGGATATTATGGTCTTAATACCTTGTTTAATGAAGATGCTGTTATAAACGGAGAATTGGTAAATCTTCAAGTTTTAAGACTTGGAATACAATTTTTCTTTCTATAACCAATATTCAAAGGTGTATATCTGAGGCATCATCCCCATAATAAACCCTATAATGAGTTCAGTTACACTATGTGCCTTTGCATCTATTCTAGAGCTTGCAGTACCTCCTACACCTATAATAAGTATGCTTAATAACATTAATAGATTTTGGTTAAAATGGATGCTTAATCCAAATATAAATGTGACTAAACCTGCAACGCCTATCATATGGAGACTGCTTTTAAACTTAAATAATACAAGAATAAAAGCAGCTATACTAGATCCTAATATGCCTACAAAAAAATAGTAGAGCGGGGGGATTTCATACCCATCAAAAACAATTTGCAAGAGCATGAAGGTGAAGATTGCTTGTAATATTAGTGGATACTTGCGTTCTCTTACATCTTTGAGATGAATCTCAGTGACTAACTTTAAGTTTTTGAGCATATAAAAACTAAGTAAAGGTATAATGATAGTTAAAATTGCAGTTGCAAATAGTTTTGAATATAAAAAGCGATCCTCAAAAAAACGAGGGCTGATTATAAAATATAGAGTTACCCCTGCAATAGGCATAAACAGCGGGTGAAAAATGTAAGAAAAACTTCTAAGAAAATATTTCATCAGATCTTTTTACGTAACCTAGCAACGGGCAAGTCTAGTTGCTCTCTATATTTAGCAACAGTACGCCTAGCGATAGGGTACCCTTTTTCTTTTAGTATACCGGCTAGTTTCTCGTCTGTAAGTGGCTTTTTCTTGCTTTCTTCGTTTATAACCATCTCTAAGATCTTTTTGATTTCTCTGGTAGACACCTCTTCCCCTTGATCGTTGGTCATACTCTCACTAAAGAATTCTTTAATAAGCTTAGTTCCATAAGGAGTATCTACCTA
>CAZJRA010000046.1:0-8548 GCA_964548335.1 uncultured Flavobacteriaceae bacterium
TTCAAAACTAAATTAAAATGAAAAAACAAATATAAATACTGTTAAGTGTGGTAAAGATCATGTGTTTAACAAGGAATACCTAGACTTATGCACTTCGTGGTGTCACATAACCTTAGCCTACTGTCAGAATAATAGTATAAAAGTAATTCTTACTAAAACATCTACTTATAAAAATTATAAGTTTGCCCTTAATCAAGACGTAATCAAGCGAAGAGGTAGTATTGTAGAGCAAGTACTTAAAATGTATCACAATACGAGACTTTTTGACGAAGAATCTAGCCCCTCATATACCATAAAGCATTTTATAAATGAAAACCACCTTAATCCCGAAGGAGCTAAACTGTTTACAAAAAAGCTAGATACCTTTATACAGGAAAATGAATAGCTTTAAGGAATCCACTTTTTCTCAAAATTAGGAGCACGCTTCTCTAAAAAGGCGTTTCTCCCTTCTACCGCTTCGTCTGTCATATAAGCAAGTCGTGTGGCTTCTCCCGCAAATACTTGTTGTCCTACCATTCCATCGTCTGTAAGGTTCATTGCAAACTTGAGCATTTTAATAGAAATTGGAGATTTTGCCAAGATTTCTTGTGCCCACTCAAAAGCAGTACTCTCTAATTCTTTATGAGGAATTACAGCATTTACCATTCCCATCTCATATGCTTCTTGTGCTGAGTAATTTCTACCTAAAAAGAAAATCTCCCTCGCTTTCTTCTGCCCTACCATTTTAGCTAAATATGCAGAGCCATATCCTCCATCAAAACTCGTTACATCTGCATCTGTTTGCTTAAAAATAGCATGTTCTTTACTGGCTAATGTTAAGTCACACACCACATGTAAACTATGCCCCCCTCCTACTGCCCATCCTGGCACTACAGCAATAACAGCCTTAGGCATGAAGCGTATAAGACGTTGTACTTCAAGAATATTAAGTCGATGATACCCATCATCGCCTACATACCCCTCTTTACCTCTTGCCTTCTGATCACCTCCACTACAAAAACTGTATACACCGTCTTTAGATGATGGCCCTTCTGCAGATAGTAAAACAACACCTATAGATGTATCTTCATTTGCATCGTAAAAAGCATCATATAATTCACTTGTGGTTTTAGGTCTGAACGCATTGCGTACATCAGGTCTATTAAAAGCTATACGAGCGACACCGTCACACTTTTTATAGGTAATATCTGTATATTCTTTAGCTGTTTTCCATTGAGGAGTTGTCATAAATCTTATTTTAGCGTAAAAATAATTCATTATTCTCATTTCTTATGAAAAAGCATCTATTTTGTGTTATTGTATGTTTTGCTTTCGCGAAAGCGTTACTTGCCCAAGAAACTACTTCAACCTATACTTTTACTGATATTATAGATTTAGAGGCAACACCTGTCGTTAGCCAAGGAAATACAGGAACTTGCTGGAGTTTTTCTACTTCTTCATTTCTAGAAAGTGAGATACAACGTATAAACAACATGGTTGTAGACCTTTCTGAGATATATAATGTACGCAACACCTATCCTACAAAAGCAGAAAACTATATTATGCGTCAAGGCAAAGCTCAGTTTAGTGAAGGAGGGCTCTCGCACGATGTAATGAACAGTGTAGCACAATACGGTTTAGTACCTTTAGATGCCTATACAGGCTTAGCTCCCTCAGAAAACAGGCATAATCATGCAGAGATGGTTGCAGTACTAAAAGCAATGCTAGATGCCTATGTCGCGAACCCTGGTAGAGAACTCAGTAAAAAATGGGAGCCTGCTATATCGGGTGTTTTAGATCTTTACTTGGGAGAGAACTTAAATAAGTTCAACTATAAAGGGAAACAATATACACCACAATCTTTTGCTCAATTCCTTAAGGTGGATCCAACACAGTATGTTTCTTTAACGTCTTTTACACATAAACCATTTTACAAACCTTTTATTCTGAATATTCCTGATAATTTTTCTAATGGTTCTTTTTACAACTTACCTATAGATGAGTTTGTTGAGACTATAGACAATGCATTAGACAAGGGGTTTACACTTACTCTTGATTGCGATGTAAGTGAGTCTACTTTTTCTTCAAAACAAGGAGTTGCCGTAATCCCTGCTAATAAGGACAAGGCTAAAATGGCAATACTAGGTCCTGAAAAAGAAAGAAAGATAACACAGACCTATCGCCAAGATCTATTTGAGAACTACACTACAACAGACGACCATCTTATGCATATTACAGGAAAAGCAAAAGATCAAAATGGGACAATTTATTATAAAGTAAAAAACTCTTGGGGTTCTAATACAAAACAAAATGGTTACATTTATATGAGTGTTTCTTATATGAAATTAAAAGCTATTTCTGTTCTTATGCATAAGGATGCCTTACCTTCTTCGACAAAGAGAAAGTTGTCTTTATAGAAGGGATAAACACTAAAATGCGTTAATAATCGTTATAAAAAGAAAAGTTATGGTACAAAAGACTCTTTTATTAGTATGCGTTATAATGAGTTTAGGCCTAAGTGCTCAAGGTTTGGATTTTGAACAAACAGGTTTTGAAATTAAAGCTGTAGCAATGCAAGAAGAAAAAAGCGTACTTGCTTATTACGTCTCAGAGAATAAATTACCTTCTCGATATGCTCTAAGTCCTGTTTTAAAGAAAAAAGAAATAACATATTCTCCTATTGCGGAAACACCTAATGCCAATAATACGCAAAATCCTGATATACAAATTGCTACTTTAAAATCAAATAAAGGGTATGCTTTTGGGAATGAGGGTACTGGTGCTAACAAGGTGGAAAATATTGCCTACAAAGCTGCCAGTGGTGGTAACGTTTATGATGCGTATTGTAGAGGTGTTTACGCTAATCGTGCTAGTAATTAAGGGAAGCTAGATGTAAAACTATTTGTCGTTTTTAGCTTAATGTAGATAAAGTATCACACAATAGTAATTAAGTGATTTGTTCATCCAAAGAAAACGAAACCAAAAGAAAAGATACTTTTTCTTGGTGTTCCTAAATTTTCAACAACAACACATTGTCGTACTGAACAAATAAGAAAAGTATCTCCTATAATTTATATTGAAATCAGGTTATTAGAATCACTCACTACTGTGAATACCATCTTCTTTAATTAGAATTTTTCTATCCCTATAAAGAGTTCCAATCGCTTTTTTAAAGCTCTTTTTACTTAAACCTAATTGTGTTTGGATATCCTCTGGAGCAGATTTATCGTGTAAAGCTAAGAAACCATCATTAGCCTGAAGCTCTTCATAAATATACTGCGCATTAGGTTCTATACTCTTATACCCTTCTTCTTGCAGTACAATATCTATCTTACCATCAGTACGTATCTTTTTTACCCAAGCAACGAGTTTATCTCCTGTTCGTATATCTTCGTAAATATCTTCTTTATAAATAAGACCTTTGTACTTACTGTTTACAATAGCATTTGCTCCTCTATCTGTGATATGAGAGATTAAAATATTTACTTTATCAAACTTATTTACAGTTACCTCATCATTAGATAAGAACTTCATCGTCTTACTAGTAGCTGCTAGCCTATTTGTTTTTTCATCTAGATACATATATACTATGTACCAACTATCTTTTTTCATAGGGCGAGCTTGCTGAGCAAAAGGAACAAATAGTTCTTTTTCTAGACCCCAATCTAAAAATGCTCCTATATTAGAAACAGTCGTGCATCGTAAATAACCAAAACTATTTAACTCTATAAAAGGTTTAAGAGTGGTAGCTACAGGACGTTCTTCGTGGTCGAGATATACATACACATCTAGCTCATCCCATATTTTATAGGTTTCTGGTACATATTTATTAGGTAAGAGAATATCATCTCCTTTTTCATTAGACAAAAAGAGCCCTGGCTCTGTTTCTCTATCTATGCGCATACGATGGTATCTACCTATTTCTATCATAATATTTAAATAAAGTACAAAAGTACAACTAGTATCATAAAAAAAGCGCTTTGATAAACATCAAAGCGCCTTTATTCTTTTATTTAAAAATAATTCTACTTGTAAATAGACTCTTTTTTAAATTGCTTTGCTAGCATATAATAAACAACAGCTCTATACTTGTTACGGTTAGATTTACCATATGTTTCTAAAACACCGTCAATAGCGTTGTCAAGTTCTGCACTATCTGTAAGACCTAATTTTTTGATTAGAAAATTGTTCTTTACAGTTGCAATCTCACTTGGGTCACTTCCTGATACTGTTGCAGCATCTGCATTATAAATAGAAGGTCCACATCCGATAGTCACTTTTTTTAAAAAATCCATATCAGGAGTCATCCCACATTTGTTCTTTAAATCGTCTGCGTACTTTGCAATTAAATCGTCTCTTTTACTCATAATTATTATTGGTTTACAATGTTTAATTTAAAATTTCTTGCCTAAATATAAAAAATAAAAAAAATATATACCTTAATTCTTCCTATTTAATATACTTAAAATACTCAATAAGCACTTTATCGTTTACTTTAGGTGCTGTAACGACTTCTAAAAGGCTAGGTTGCTCGTTATTTTCATACAAGCTTATTTGTTTACTAGCGACTTCTTCTGCATTTGTAGCTAGTAGATATTTAAAACCATACATCTCACATAACTGTTTGGCTGTATAATTATGTGTTGTTTCAAAAAACTCATCAAAATTAGAAGAGTCTTTATCTTTATTAGGCAATATTCTAAAAATACCTCCCCCACTATTATTAATAACTATAATCTTAAAGTTATTAGGAATGTACTTATTCCACAAAGCATTACTGTCATAAAAAAAACTAAGATCTCCTGTAATTAAAGTAGTCATACTCGATGTACTCATAGCACATCCTATAGCTGTACTTGTAGACCCATCTATACCGCTAGTCCCCCTATTACAATAGATGTCTAAAGAAGTATCTTTTTGCTTAAACAGCTGTGCATAGCGCACGGTACTACTATTTCCTAGATGAACTATAGAGTTACTAGGAATGGCATTTATAAGGGTATCAAAAGCTTTAAAATCACTCCAAGGCATTTTAATTACATACTCGTTGTGCTTTGTATCTCTGTGATTTCTTATCGTTAACCATTCTTTCTGATACGTGCTTTCTACTTTTCGCGTTAAGCTTAAAAATTGACCAAAGAAATTATTAGGAGCTATTTTAAAATGTTTGTTCAAACAAAAATAAGTATCGTACGCTTTCTTCTCGTCTATATGCCAATGATGTGTTGGTTGAAAAGTTCGCAAGAAATTTTTAATCTTCTTAGAAACCACCATTCCACCTAAGGTAAGTAAAATATCAGGTTGTAACGCCTTAAAGCCTTCTTCATCCAAAGGAGCGATCATATTATCTATACGAGTGAAGAATTTAGGGTGATGTACATTAGAGGTAGTTTCTGTAAAAACCACTATATCATCAGAAGCGCCTAACGTATCTAAAAAACGCTGCTCTATACTATTAGGAGGCAACACTCCTACTAAAATCATTTTTCGCTTAGATGTATTCCATAATTGGGTAAATGGCACTAACTCTTCATTAGTAAGCTCTAGAAGATTGTGTTTAACACTCACTTCTATAGGGTTTACTATTTTTTCTTGTGTTGTACCGTATAAAGGCTCATAAAAAGGTACATTAATATGTATTGGTCCTTGTCCCTTTATTGCAGCATTAAGTGCCTTATTAATCTCTTGTTCATTATAACTCCTGATGTTCTCTATCTTTTGGAGTTCTTTAGAGTCTATTGCATCTTCATTAACAAGCTCTTCTACTTTTAAATTAGCTGAATATAAACTATGATTTTCGTATACATTTTCTTGACGAATCGTTTGACCATCTCCTATATCTATACGTTCGGGAGGTCTATCGGCACTTATAACCACAAGTGGTATATCGCTATAAAAGGCTTCTGCTATTGCAGGATAATAGTTTAACAATGCACTACCCGATGTACATACTAAAGCTACCGGTGTTTTTTGCTGTTGTGCAATACCTAATCCTACAAAAGCAGCACAACGCTCATCTACTATACTATATGCCTTACTTTCTGGGTGGTTTACAAACTCTATGGTAAGAGGTGCATTGCGCGAGCCCGGAGAGAGTATCACGTGACGAATACCTTTAGAAATACAAAGGTGTACGATGGACTGTGCAACTGGAATTTTAGAATGAATCATATCGCTTTTACAAAAATAAGCAATAAGAAAGCGGTAGTGTATTTATCTTAAAGAATTGTAAGCATTGTTTGCAATTTATTTACGGTCTCCTCCCATTCTTTCTTTGGGTCACTCCCTTTAGTAATTCCCCCTCCTACATAAATAGTCGCTTGATTATCTACCCACTGCATACATCTAAGGTTTACAAAAAGGCTTGTTGTCTTTTTAATAGTTTGGTAGGCTAGATTCTCGACATTACGCCTAGACTTTGACCTAGATGCGATTTCCTTCATATTAAGCTCTCCTAGATAGCCTGTATAATATTCTCTATCATACGCTTCATTCTCGTTAATAAAGGTTTTTGCAGCTTCTCTTGGGTATCCGCAAATAGCAGGTGTAGGATGCAAGGCTTGCACAATATCTTTTAATGATACTTCTGTAGTGTTCAACTTAGCAGTAAGCTTTGTTTTAAGATGTACTAGGTTTCCTGCTTTAGCGCTTACAGGCCCTTCTAACTCAAGGTTAGCCCCTAATAACGGATTGAGATTATTTACAATTGCTTGAGTAACTAATTCTTGCTCTCGTTTTTCTTTCTCTCCCCAGTTTACATCAAGTGTGCCTGTATAAGCTTTTGTTCCTGCAAGAGCCATTGTCTCTAATTGTCTATTCTTAATCGTAAGTAAGGTTTCTGGTGTTGCCCCTAGCCATAAACCTACTGTTGGATGATACCAACAATACACAAAAGCCGTAGTATATTTTGACAATAATCGTACGATGGCTTCATAAGGGTTGGAATTTTTTAATGGAATCGTATGCTTTCGCGAAAGCACTACTTTCTCCATATCACCGTTTTGTATCGTATTAATTCCTTTTTCTACAAGGGCAATGTGCGCTTGTTTCTCTGTTTCTTGAGATGTTCTATTTTGAGGAAGAATCACATCTAAAGCTTCCACCGAAGTTATAGTGACTTCCTCTAGTTGAGATAATGGAAATAGTACTGTAGGTGTGTCTGTTCTAAATGGAGCAAAAACAAACCCCTCTTCATCAAAATCCTTAAGAAAATGAAGTGCCTTATCTTTTTGAAAATAAGCTTTAACGACTTTTTCTCCTGGCTTTCTGTATACTACAAAAGGCAGGTCGTTTTCTTGTACCGTATTAAAAAAGGCTTCGAGGCTTTGCATTACTTTTTAGGCAAGACAATGGTAGTTAGTTTTACTTTAGAGATAAGAACATCTTGCTCATCTACCACGTCTATATTCCAAATCTGAGTGGTACGTCCTTTATGTATAAAAGAAGCCTTTGCAAAAACCATCCCTTTGCTTTTACTCTTAATATGATTTGCCGAAATCTCTAAGCCTCTCACGACTACCTCTTGACCGTTTAAAAAAATAAAACTCGCTGCACTTCCTACACTTTCTGCAAGTGCAACAGTAGCTCCCCCGTGCAATACCCCTTCTGGTTGGTGTACCTTAGGCGTAACCGGCATTTGTGCTACTAGAAAATCTTCTCCTACCTCTGTATAGGTAATCTCAAGTGTTTCCATAAGCGTACCTTTGCAGCTTTGGGCTAGTCGAGAAAGGATTTCTTCTTTTGTGAGTTTCATTACTTACTTTTATAAAACGAAGATACAATTTATGAGACTTAAAACCCTATAAAACAAAAGTGCAAAGCTTCTCTTTCTCATTAAAAAAGAGACCCTTTATTTTAAAGACACGCTATGAACGAAAATACTATTTCTTATACCCATACAAATACGTACACTACCTTAAATACGCTTACGCGAAAAACAAAAAACATTTGGTTTGTGTTTCACGGTATGGGATATCTTACTAAATATTTTATCAAGTATTTTAAAGATTTGCATCCTGATGAAAATTATATTATTGCCCCTCAAGCACCCAGTAAATATTACCAAGATAAAAAGTTTAAATACATAGGAGCTAGCTGGCTTACTAAGGAGAGTATCGAGATAGAAAAAGACAATATCCTCAATTATATAGACCACGTATGGGAAGCCGAAAGCAAACAATGGAAAGAACAGGATGTAAAGTTTATTTTTATGGGCTATTCTCAAGGTGTTTCGGTTATCTCCCGATGGGTTGCTAGTAGAAAGGTGGTATGTAACTACCTCCTATTACACTCTGGGGCGATACCTAAAGAATTAAACTCCCAAGACTTTGAACATCTCCCTAAAACGACTCCTGTTACTTATCTGTATGGAGATAAGGATGAATATATTACAGAAGCTCGCAAAACAGAACAACAATTAAAAGGCTCTGAGCTTTTTGGAAATCGTTTAAACGTGCAAATCTTTAAAGGGGTACACGAAGTGAATACTGCTTTTATTAATAAAGTAGGCACAAGACAAAGAAACATTATGCAATACGATAAAGGATTTGGAATCTGAACATAAAGAACT
>CAZJRA010000047.1:0-8533 GCA_964548335.1 uncultured Flavobacteriaceae bacterium
TGTCCCTACTGCAAGAATAAGCACTTCTGCATGCTCGTCTTTTACCGCTTCTTTTACACGATCTACATGACTATTACCATCTACAGCACTATTCTCATCTACATTACATACATACATCACAGGTTTATCTGTAATGAGTTGCAATGGTTTTACAAACTCTTCTCTTGCATTTTCATCTATCTCCACCGCACGTACAGAAATTCCTGCTTCTAGTGCTTTTTTAAGTTTTTCTAAAGTATCTGCTTCTGCTTGAGCATCTTTATCTCCTGTTCTAGCAGCACGACCTACCTTATCTAGTTTTTTATCTACCGTTTCAAGGTCTTTAAGCTGTAACTCAATATCTATCGTCTCCTTATCTCTAATAGGGTCTACACTACCATCTACGTGTACTACATTATCATTATCAAAACAGCGTAATACATGAAGAATCGCATCTGTCTCACGTATATTTCCTAAAAACTGATTTCCAAGCCCCTCTCCTTTACTTGCTCCTTTTACAAGGCCTGCAATGTCTACAATCTCTACGGTAGCAGGGATTACCTTTTCTGGGTTTACAAGTTCTTCTAGTTTACTAAGTCTTGGATCTGGTACATTTACCACTCCTACATTAGGCTCTATCGTACAAAAAGGATAATTAGCACTCTGAGCTTTTGCGTTAGACAAACAATTAAATAAGGTTGATTTTCCTACATTAGGAAGACCTACAATTCCTGCTTTCATAAATATATAATGTTACTACGCTTGCGCGAAAGCGACCTTAAGCCACTCTAATTAAGGCTGCAAAGATACATACATTTATCACTATTTAGTACCTAATAACGAATCGATCGTTTGATGATATTTAAGATGTGTACCCAAATTATGATGGTTCCCTCCAGAAATAGTAACAAAGCGCTTTGTGTTTCCTTCAATCACATCATACAATTTTTTACCATGTGCATACTTCACCACTCTATCCTCAGTACCATGTAACATTGTAATAGGTGCTTTTACCTTGTTAATGTAAGAGTGAGTACGCATTTTGTATTTTAACAACTGTGATATAGGCAATATAGAAAATCGTGATTTTGCTTCATTTTCTATACTATAAAAAGGGGTTTCTAAAATTAATTGTTCTGCTTCATTTTTTGAAGCTACATAAGTAGCAAAAGTTGTCCCTAAACTCCTTCCATATATATGTAAAGGCGTATTTGTTTTCTGGGCGGCATCTTTTGCGAAAGCATACCAAAAATTTGCATCTTCATAAAGTGCGGTTTCACTCATTGCTCCTGTACTCTTTCCAAAATTGCGATAATCCATCACAACCACATTTAAGTCTTTCTCCACAAAGTATTGTACAACCTCTCCCCATTTGCTTACATCTCCTGCATTGCCATGGTAATACAACAGAGTTCCTTTAGGGTTATCTACCGTAAAGTAGAGACCATGAAGATTTGCGCCATCTTGAGTTTTATTTGTTATCTCTATAAAGTTAGTTTTAAAAGTAAAGGTATAATCTTGAGGTAACTGAGTAGGGTGAAAAAGCATACTCTCCTGAAAAAAATAAAGCCCTCCACATAGAATGCCGTAGCCATTTGCTATTAAAAACAAAACAATAAAAATAAGTTTCCCCTTATGCATATCTGTGAATCCCTTTAAAGGTTTCAAAGTTATTTATTTTTTTACGCCTCACCTAGTTGTCATAAGCACTTATTTCACCATACACATTGCTTATATCTTAAAAATGAGGTGGTAAAGGGCTATTGCAAAACAACAGAAAGTATTCCCAATTACAAAAAGGGCTTTAACATTTTTTTAAGAAGGTTACTCATCGCCCCATTGTATCTTGACACGCAATTAAAAAAATACAAATGACAATCAAACCTATCTCAAAAACTATTGCATTAGTAGCTGTTTGTGCTACTTTTTTTCTTGCTTGTAAACAAGAGTCTTCTACAAGTGCAAAACTATCTGTAGATTATACAAAATATGAACTGGATAATGGCCTAGATGTAATCTTACATCAAGATAAAAGTGATCCTATAGTTTCACTTACAGTACAGTATGATGTAGGTTCTAGTAGAGAAAAAATAGGAAAGACAGGGTTTGCCCACTTATTTGAGCATATGCTTTTCCAAGAGTCTGAAAACGTAGGGCAGGATGAGTTTTTTAAAAAAATACAAGATGCTGGAGGAACACTTAATGGAAGTACCTGGAAAGATGGTACTATCTACTATGAGTTAGTTCCTAAGAATGCTATGGAAACCATTATGTGGTTAGAGAGTGATCGTATGGGATATGTAATTAATACGGTTACAGAAAGCTCTTTTAACAACCAACAAGAAGTGGTTCAAAACGAAAAAAGAGAGCGTGTAGACAATAATCCTTATGGGCACACTAGTTGGGTAGTAGATAAAAACTTATATCCAGAAGAGCACCCTTATAACTGGCAAGTAATTGGAGAACTTGCTGATCTTCAAAAAGCCACTATAGAGGACGTACACGAGTTTTATGATCGTTTTTATGGCCCTAATAACGCAACACTTGTTCTTGCTGGAGATTTTGAGATAGACGAAGCAAAAACAATGATCCAAAAATACTTTGGAGAGATTAAAAAAAGACAAGAGGTAACACCATTAAAACCGCAACGAGTTACTCTTAATGAAACAAAACGTTTATACCACGAAGACAACTTTGCGCAAGCACCACAGCTTAATATGGTATGGCCTACTGTAGAGAAATATACTAAGGACTCGTATGCACTTAACTTCTTAAGTAATCTCTTATCGTTTGGTAAAAAATCACCTCTGTATAAAGTTATAGAAAAAGATAAAAGCCTATCTTCTCGTTATTATGCTAATAATAACTCAGAGCAACTTTCAGGAGCTTTTAGAGTGCAAGTTACAGCAAATGGAGGAGTTGACTTAGATAAGGTAGAGGCTGCTATTAACGAATCTTTTGCGCTTTTTGAAAAAGAAGGATTTACAGATGTAGACGTAGAGCGTATTAAAGCAAGTTTAGAAACAAGCTTTTACAACAGAATTAGCAGTATTCTAGGAAAATCTAATCAATTAGCGAGTTATAATATTTATGTTGGGAATCCTGGTTTTATAGAAGAAGATATTGAGAATATAAAGAATGTTACCAAAGAAGATATTTTACGCGTCTATAATACCTACATAAAAGGAAAGCCTTATGTAATGACTAGTTTTGTACCTAAAGGACAACTAGAATTAATTACAGAGAATTCAGAGAAAGCTCCTGTTGTAGAAGAGGCTATTGTAGAAAATGCTACTAAAGAAGTAAAAGAGGCAGCTCCTGCCCAGGTTGTAAAAACACCTACAAGTTTTGATAGGTCTGTACAGCCAGAAGCTGGGCCTTCTCCTTCACTAAAGATTCCAGATAGTTGGACGGCTGAGCTAAGTAACGGGATACAAGTATATGGTATCGAACAAAACGAAATCCCTACCGTAAACTTTAACCTTGCTATAGAAGGAGGTCACTTGTTAGACAGTAAAGAAAAGAATGGTGTTGCAAATATCATTACAGATGTAATGATGGAAGGTACTGCAACTAAAACTCCAGAACAACTAGAAGAAGAGATTCAAAAACTAGGAGCAAATATCTATATGTATTCAGGGCGTGAATCTATCGTTATAGGAGGAAATACGCTTACGCGAAATTTTGAAGCGACAATGAAACTTGTAGAAGAAATTTTAATGGAGCCACGTTGGGATCAAGAAGAGTTTGCTCGTATTAAAACAGCTACTGTAAACAGTATTAAAAGATCTGCAGCAAACCCTAGGGTTATTGCTAGTCGTCAGTACAGTAAAATACTATATGGAGAAGATCACATTTTTGCATACCCTACAAGCGGGACCGTAGCAGATGTAGAAGCTATTACTATGGATGACCTTAAAGAGTTTTATAATAAAAACTTTTCTCCATCTATAAGCCGTTTTAATATTGTAGGAAAAATTAATAAGCAAACAGCTTTAGGCGTTTTATCTAATTTAGAAAGCAAATGGGCTGCAAAAGAAGTGAGTATTCCTACCTATGAGTTACCTGCCCCTAGAGACAAATCTTCATTAGTATTTATAGATGTACCTAACGCAAAACAATCTGTTATCAATATTGGTAACCTATCATTATCTAGAGCGCATAAAGATTTTTACGCGCTAGAAGTAATGAATTTCAAGCTAGGAGGTAACTTTACTGGAAATGTAAATATGATTCTTCGTGAAGAGAAAGGATATACTTACGGTGCTCGTACTAGTTTTAGTGGTAGTAAGCGTCAAGGTATTTTTACAGCTAATTCTTCTGTAAGAACCAATACTACGGGAGAATCTGTAGAAATCTTTAGAAATGCAATTAAGGAGTACAAAAAAGGTATTAATGAAGAAGATTTACAGTTTACCAAAAACTCAATGATTAAAACAAACGCACGTCGTTTTGAAACCCAATTTGCGCTCTTAGGAATGTTACAGGAGCGTAGTGCATTTAACTTAGATGCAAATTATATTGAGGAAGAAGAATCTATTATACGCGCTATGACTTTAGAGCAACACAAAGCTCTTGCAAATAAATACTTAGACGAGTCTAAAATGTTATACCTAATTATAGGTGATGCCGCTTCTCAATATGAGCAGTTTAAGAGTATGGGCTTTGATGAAGTTATCTTGCTAGACAAAACTGGAAAAGAAATGAAAATGTAATTAATAATACGGATTATTACACAACTAAAAAAAAGACCTCTTTATGAGGTCTTTTTTTAATTCTAACAGCGTTGTAATCTATACTATTTAGTACTCTTCAAAAAAACTATCGTAGCTTTTATGAAAAAAGATATTACCTCCAAAAAAGATATAGATACTCTAGTCACTACCTTTTATTCTAGAATACGTAAGGACGTTTATCTAGGAGCTATTTTTGAAAAACACATTCGCGACTGGCCTGCTCATTTAGAACATATTAGTACTTT
Organism: uncultured Flavobacteriaceae bacterium; assembly: GCA_964548335.1. Classification (GTDB taxonomy): domain Bacteria; phylum Bacteroidota; class Bacteroidia; order Flavobacteriales; family Flavobacteriaceae; genus Dokdonia. The sequence goes on from CAZJRA010000047.1 coordinate 4,961, forward strand.
TTGGGAAAACAGTCTTTTTCGTACAGGGCAGTATCACAGAAATCCGTTAGAAGTACACGAAAAAGTAGATAAAGAAGAAGGGCATCGCATTGATGAACACCATTTTGGGGTATGGCTTAACCATTGGATACAAACGATAGACGACTTATTTTTAGGAGACAATACTACCATATTAAAAGCTCGCGCTCGTAAAATGGCAACTCATATTCATTTACATCTGTTTCAAGCTCGAAAAAACATATAAATTTTGCTATCTTCCGCACTTATATTAAAACTTTGCAAAATCCACCCTTTAAGGTAATAGGCATAGGTGCCGCATTCTCACCTACTCTCAAGGCTAACCTTTATGAAGGAGCAAGACTTGCCATCGCTTTTAAGGCGACACTTGTTTTAATTCACGTAGGAGAGGCTTCTAATGATAAACGCCAACAGTTAGAAGAAATACTAACCCATTTTGGCAATCAATTATCCTACTCCATCGTTTTTCAACCCGGAAAACCTGTACAAAGTATTCTAGAAGCTACTAAAAAACACAAAATAGACTTATTAATTCTAGGGGCGGTACAGCGAGAGAATATTGTAAATTATTACATAGGTTCTATAGCACGTAAGATTACCCGAAAAGTATCTTGTTCTATCTTACTGCTCATCAACCCTTCTATAGAGCGCATACCTTGTAATCACATTGTGGTAAATGGACTGAAAGCAAAAAAAACAGCACAAACTGTTGACACGGCTTTTTACTTTGCCCATACCCTTAATACAGAGCGCATAAGCATCGTAGAAGAAATTAGACCACAAGAAATTGCTGTAAAAGTAGAGGATGATAAATCACTACGCCAAGTGAGCTTACAAAAAGAGAAGTTGACACGCAGAGAAGATTTTCGCGTTAAGCAACTAATAGATGAAGTACCCGCAGCATATAAAGAAAATATAACGATTACAACCCAAGCTATTTTTGGACAGAGAGGGTATAGTATCGGGCATTATGCAGAGGTTGTACGAGCAGACCTCCTTGTAATGAATGCCTCAAAATCAGGTGGATTTTGGGATAGAGTATTCCCCCACGACATAGAGCATATTTTATCCGAATTACCTACAGATGTTTTAATCATACAGTGAGCACAAAAAAAAATAACATAGGAACCTTTATAAAATCACTACCTAAGAATCTGTTTTCTGGTTTTGTAGTGAGTCTTATTGCCTTACCCTTGGGGCTCGGGTTAGCAATGGCAAGTGACGCCCCTCCTATTGCAGGAATTATTACTGCAGTTATTGGAGGGATTACTGTCGCTTTTTTAGGCGGTAGCCATGTTACTATTACAGGTCCCGGTAATGGCCTGGTAGGTGTTTTGCTAGTAACTATTACCAGCTTAGGAATAGAAGGCGCTTATGCTGCCATTATATGTTCTGGAGTAGTACTCCTTCTTTTAGGTTTTTTACGACTAGGAAAACTAGCTGACTTCTTCCCTTCTTCTGCTATACAAGGAATGCTGGCCGCAATAGGGCTTATCATACTAGGAAAGCAATTTCATATTATGTTAGGTAACAAGATTACTAGAGACGGTAATATTGAGTATCTCCTAGAAATCCCTAGAACAATCATTAATGCTTTTTCTTATGAGAATTCTGGTTTTACCTATGCTGCTGTTTTTGGAGTATTAAGTCTTGCCATAATGGTTTTTTATTCTAAAATAAGACATAAGTACCTCCAACTTGTTCCTGCTCCTATGTGGATTGTATTACTCTCCATAGGATTTAGTTATTACTACGAGTTTATTGCAAAGTCTCCGAACCCAATCGCTCCCGAGTATATGATTTCTGGCATTCCTGCCATTGGAGAGATTGTTGCAGATATCCCTACACCCAATTTTACCGCCATAGGATCATTAGCTTTTTGGAGTAATGTACTCGCACTTACTCTTATTGCTAGTATTGAGTCGCTTTTAAGTATTAAAGCTGTAGACAAACTAGATCCAGAGAAAAGAAGGTCTAATATTAACCGTGATCTCAAAGCGCTAGGGCTTGCTACTGTGGGGAGCGGTTTTATAGGAGGGATGAATGTAGTAACGGTCATAGCACGTAGTTCTGTAAATGTAAACAATGGAGGGAGTAACCGTAGCTCTAATTTTTTTCACGCTACTTTTTTAGTCCTTTTTATTGCCTTGTTTAGCACCCAGCTTACACGTATCCCCCTACCTGCTTTAATGGCTATTCTAGTGTATACAGGTTATAAGCTAGCAAACCCTACAATGATTAGAAAAGTATTTTCTATAGGAAAAGAACAGCTTATTATTTTCTTCGCTACCCTACTTACCACCTTATTTATAGGTCTTATTACAGGAATTCTTATAGGTGTTGTTACCAACTTAATTATTCATTTTATTGTAACTAAAAATATAGGACTCTTTTTAAGAAATGTATTAAAGCCTAATGTCCTTATGTATAAAGAGAAAGAAGGTAATTACTATATAAGTGTAAAGCATTTTTGTACATTCTTAAACTACTACCGCCTTAAAGAAAAGATAGACGATCTACCCGAAGACCAGGATGTTGTTATAGATTTCTCTAGGTGTACTTTTGTGGATCATACTGTCATGGAAAATGTACACGACTACCAAGAGTTATTTATAAAAAGAGGAGGTCATCTAGATGTTATAGGATTAGATATGCATGATGCAGATTCTGCTCATCCCTTTGCTTTAAGAAAATTACTTCCCATCCCTAAAGTTATTACCAGTAATCTTACAAGAAGACAGCAATTATTAGAAGAACTATCTAGTAATTATCATTTAGAATACATTCCTCAAAAAAATAGGAATATAAGAAACTTAGAGGACTTTGTATATTTTAAAACTAAACAAATACAAGACATCTATAATGAACTATATACAGAGGAGCATACCCTACATTCCTTTGACATACATTATAGTGAAGGAGAGTTTATTGCAAAGAAAGATGTGCGAGCAACTATGCTCACAATAGATATCGCTACTCCTATGCCTTCCTTTACCATAGATAAAGAGGGTTTTTTAGAAAAATTTTATGGCTTGGCAGGGTACCGTGATATTAGTATTCCTGGACAAATAGATTTCTCTAAACGTTTTTACCTCTTTGGAGAGAATGAATATGATATACGTAATTTCTTTACTAGTGAACTTATACACTTTCTAGAAAGCAACCCGTATTATCACATCGAGTCTAATGGCACACAGTTATTAATATTTAATAAAGAGCGTACTGCAAGTATTAAAGAGATTAAGGCTTTATTAGACTACGGAAAGCGATTGCAACAAGTAATTAGAGAAATGAATGTGATCTTAACCTAATTATAAATTTGTTTTAATAGAAGTAAAAGGCTCCGTTATACTTGCCAAAATCACAAAGTTCACTTTTAAGAGTATAATTTTGTGTATAAAGAAAAACTTCCCCATCTTTGTTATATACATAAACATTTACACAAAAAAAAAATGAAAAAAACTACTTTATTAGGCATTTCCCTATTATTTTCTTTTATGGGGCAAGCACAAAACACACAATTAGAAAGTCTTTTAGCTGAATATCAGACTCTTT
>CAZJRA010000048.1:0-8516 GCA_964548335.1 uncultured Flavobacteriaceae bacterium
ATTACTAACAGCTATTGCAGTATTTATATTGGCACACATTCTTCCAGGAGTTTATTTAGAAGGATATACATCTGCTTTAATTGTAGCTATTGTTTTAGGGGTGTTAAGATTAATTGTTAAACCTATTTTAATTCTGGTTACTTTACCTATCACTATCTTAACTTTAGGTGTTTTCTTACTTTTTATTAATGCTTTTATCATACTAATGGCAGATTACTTTATAGCAGGATTTGCCGTTAAGAATATTTGGCATGCCATTCTGTTTAGTCTTTTATTAAGTGTTTTTCAGAGTCTTTTATTTACTTTTTTAAAAAGCAAGAAGTGATCTTTAATTTCAAAAGGATTGAAGATTGTTGAGGTATAAAAAAAAGCGTATTTTTGCGCCCTCAAATAAAGTATCATGGAGATTACAAAAGAACAAATAGACGACTTAAATGCAGTAGTTAAAGTAACTATCGCAAAAGATGATTATCACGATAAAGTATTGTCTGTACTTAAAAATTACAGAAAGACAGCTAATATTCCTGGATTTAGAAAAGGACATGTGCCTATGGGGCTTGTTCAAAAACAATACGGGACTGCTGTACGAGTAGAAGAAGTAAATAAGCTGTTGCAAGACGCTTTAGGAAATTTTCTTTCTGAAGAAAAGATAGATGTTCTAGGGAATCCATTGCCTAAAAATCAAGATGATTTTAATTGGGATGTAGATGATTATATCTTTGAGTTTGATTTAGGAATGGCTCCTAAATTTGAGATAGATTTACAGCCTAAAAAAGGAATATCTGCTTACGAGATTACAGCAGATGATAAGATGATTGACAATCAGATTACCACAATCCGTAAACAGTATGGGAAGTTAGTATCTAAAGATGAAGCTTCTAAAGAAGATGAGGTTACAGGTACTTTTGTAAATGAAGAAGCAGGGATAGAGAGCCCTACTACATTAGAACTTAAGTGTCTTAAGGGAAAGAAAAACCTAAGCGCTTTTGGAGGAGCTAAAGTAGGAGATGTAATTAAAGTGAATACAAAGAGTTTATTTGAAGAAGGTGCAGATTACCAAACACACCTAAAAATAAATGAGGATAAGGCAAAAGAGCTTAATACAGAGGTGTCTTTTGAAGTTACAGAGATTAATAATAGAGAGCTTGCAGAGTTAGATCAAGAACTTTTTGATAAGCTTTTTGGAAAAGATGTAGTAAAATCAGCTACAGAATTAAAAGATAAGATCAAAGAAGATGCAGAGCGTCAGTTTGTACAACAAAGCGATCAACAATTAATGAATGATGTGACGGAGCATCTAATTAATGAGACTAAATTTGATTTGCCTTCTGAGTTTTTACAAAGATGGATACAATCTACAGGAGAGAAAGAAATGTCTTCTGAAGAAGCAAAAGAAGAGTACGAACGTTCTGAAAAAGGACTTCGTTACCAATTAATAGAAGGGAAGATTGTGTCAGATAATAAGCTTCAGGTAACTTTTGATGAGCTTAAAGACTATGCAAAAGAGATGATTAAATCTCAGATGATGCAATATGGTCAGATGAACCCAGAAGATAAAGAGTTAGAAGATATTGCAGCTCGTATTCTAGGTAATCAAGAGGAAGTAAAAAGATTGTCTGAACAACTTATGAATGTAAAAATGTTATCTTTTTTTAAGGAAAATGTAAAACTTAAGACTAAGAAGGTAACGTTCGATCAATTTGTAAAGGAAGTCTACAATTAGAATACTAGTATATTTATAAGTATCTTTAAGGCGTTTTACTAATTGTAGTAAAACGCCTTTGTTTTAATAAAAAAATTTGAGTAGCAGTTATATGGATTACGGAAAAGAATTTAAAAAATTTGCGACAAAAGATCAAGGAGTAAACGCAATGTATTACGACAAGATTGTAAGTAGTATGACACCTATGGGTCTTACGCCTAATATTATAGAAGAACGTCAGATGAATATTGCAATTTTTGATGTATTCTCAAGACTTATGATGGATCGTATTATCTTTTTGGGTACGGGAATAAATGATCAAGTAGCAAATATTGTTCAGGCTCAATTACTTTTTTTAGAAAGTACAGATGCTAATAAAGACATCCAGATTTACATAAACTCTCCAGGGGGAAGTGTATATGCTGGTTTAGGTATTTATGATACGATGCAGTTTATAAAGCCAGATGTGGCTACTATTTGTACAGGAATGGCTGCCTCAATGGGAGCTGTGTTACTTTGTGCAGGAGAAAAAGGAAAACGTAGTGGTTTACCTCACTCTAGAGTAATGATTCACCAACCTTTGGGTGGAGCACAAGGACAAGCGACAGATATCGAAATTACAGCAAAAGAAATATTAATTCTTAAAGAAGAACTGTATAAAATTATATCCAATCATTCTGGTCAAGATTATGATAAAGTATATGCAGATAGTGATCGTGATTACTGGATGAAAGCAGACAAGGCTTTAGAGTACGGAATGATAGATGAAATCTTAAAAAGAGATTAAAAGAAGAAAATAGGATTGTTTCTTTTCTTAGAAGACAAAAACAATCGTATAGCTAAAGCAACTTCAATACAATAGTGTATTATGGCAAAAGAAGAATTAGAATGTTCATTTTGTGGCAGAAAAAAGCCAGAAACAAGTCTTTTAATAGCAGGTCTTGACTCGCATATTTGTGACAGATGTATAAAGCAAGCTCACGGAATTGTAGAAGAAGAATCTAGGGAGATAGAGACACAAGGTCTTGAAAGTGAACTAGAGCTTAAAAAACCTAAGGAAATTAAGGCTTTTCTAGATACTTATATCATTGGGCAGGAATATTCAAAAAAAGTAATGTCTGTAGCGGTTTATAATCACTATAAACGCTTATTACAACCCAATACAGAAGATGATGTAGAAATCCAGAAGAGTAATATTGTTATGGTGGGTCAGACCGGTACAGGAAAGACCTTAATGGCAAAGACAGTTGCAAGAATGCTTGATGTACCACTTGCGATTGTAGATGCAACAGTATTAACAGAAGCAGGGTATGTTGGAGAAGATGTAGAAGGTATTTTAACACGCTTATTACAGGCTGCAGATTATAATCTGGAGAAAGCAGAGCGAGGTATTGTTTTTATAGATGAAATAGATAAAATTGCTCGTAAGAGTGATAATCCTTCTATTACAAGAGATGTTTCTGGAGAAGGGGTGCAGCAAGCTCTTTTAAAACTCTTGGAAGGAACAATAGTTAATGTCGCACCTAAGGGGGGGCGTAAGCATCCAGATCAGAAATTTATACAAGTAAATACAGAACATATTTTATTTATAGCAGGAGGAGCTTTTGATGGAATAGAGCGTCATATAGCTAAGCGTATGAATATGCAAGCAATGGGCTTTAGTGCGAGTAAGAGTGATGATGTTATAGATAGTGATAATCTTCTTAAGTATATTATACCAAAGGATCTCAAAGATTTTGGACTTATACCAGAGATTATAGGGAGATTACCTGTGCTTACATATATGAACCCATTAGATTCAGGAACGCTTAGAGCAATTCTTACTGAGCCTAAAAATGCAATTATTAAACAGTATGAGAAGCTGTTTGCAATGGATGATATCCAGTTTAGCATTACAGACGAAGCTTTAGAGTTTCTTGTTAAGAAAGCAATAGAGTATAAACTAGGAGCAAGAGGACTTCGCTCTTTATGCGAAGCTGTATTAACCGATGCAATGTTTGATATGCCTAGTTCTTCTGAGAAAGAATTAAAGGTAACAAAGTCTTACGCAGAGGGTAAACTTGATAAGTCTACGTTAAACAAACTTAAGGCAGTATCTTAAATTAGATTTCACTAATTTTAGCTAAACATAGATAAAGCAGTCGTTTTTTAACATGAAAAAACAGCTGCTAATCCCCCCGATTAACAACTGTTCTAAATACTTAAATGTAGCTAAGCTACATTTAAGTATATAAAAGTAATATAACTTATTGAATTTAAGTGGTTTTATGCTAAATTTTAGTTGATATACATTTTTGAAGCGATGAGATAAGCTAAAAATTTATCTTTTAAATTTTGATGTAGGTAAATATTACATTTTATAAATATTAAGAGTTAAAAAGACGCGTAAACTAGATTTAGTGCTTATTTGTTTAACGTGTTTAACTCTTCTATAAAATCTCTAGAGTTAGATAGTCTAGGGATTTTGTGTTGTCCACCTAGTTTGTTTTTAGCCTTAAGCCAATCGTAAAAAAGATTTTCGCGCGCAGCGTGTATCGTAGGTTTTTTTAAAGTGATGTTGTTAAATCTTTTAGCAGCATAATCACTATTTACATCCTGTAATTTTTGATCTAATGCTTTCGCGAAAGCGTTAAAGTTTTCAGGTTCTTTTTTAAATTCAATGATCCACTCGTGAGCCCCTTTTTCTTTGCCTTCCATAAAGATGGGAGCTGCAGTATAATCTTTAATTTCACAAGAGGTTGCGCGAGAAGCATTTTTTAATGCTTCTTCTGCATTTTCAATGATAAGCTCTTCTCCAAAAACGTTAATATGGTGCTTTGTTCTTCCAGTTACTCTTATGCGGTATGGATTAATAGAAACAAAACGTACCGTGTCACCTATTTTATAACGCCATAAACCAGCATTGGTGGTAATTACGATAGCATAATTTTTTTTAAGCTCTACCTCTGTAAGTGGAATTACTTTTTCTTGAGTAGTGCCATAGGTATCCATGTCAATAAACTCATAAAAAATCCCATAGTCTAACATAAGCAGGAGGTCTTGGCTGTTATTTTGATCCTGTATAGCAAAGAAACCTTCTGAGGCGTTGTATGTCTCGTAGTATTTTATACTACTAGACGGGAGTATTTTATTGTATTGGTCTGTATAAGGGTCAAAACTCACTCCACCGTGAAAATAGACCTCTAGGTTAGGCCATACTTCTAAGATAGATTTTTTTTGAGTTGTCTCTAGAACATTATTAAGAAGTACCAGCATCCAAGAGGGTACACCAGCAAGGCTGGTTACATTTTCTGGGATAGTTTTATCTACAATAGCCTGCATTTTGATTTCCCAATCACTTAAGAGGGATACATCACTATTAGGAGTGCTACTGAACTCCGCCCAAAATGGCATATTATCTATTAATATTGCAGAAAGGTCACCGTATACAGTGCCGTTTGATTTGTACAAATCTTTACTGCCTCCTAAACGTAATCCTTTACCTGAGAATAGTTGCGAGCCTTCATTGTTGTTAAGATACATACATAATAAGTCCTTACTAGCTGCATAGTGACAGTGTTCTAAAGACTCAGGGCTTACAGGAATATATTTACTTCGTGCATTTGTCGTACCGCTGCTTTGCGCAAACCATTTTGTAGGAGTAGGCCACAAGATATTATTTTCTCCTTTTCTGCTTCGTTCTATATATTCTTGATTCTCCTCGTAGGTGGTTACAGGAATTCGTTGAGAAAAATCTCTGTAATTGTTGATGCTTTCAAAATCGTATTTCTTACCAATCTCCGTGTTTTTGGCTTTTGTAATAAGCTTATGTAAGAGTTCATTTTGCACTTCGTCAGGATATTTTAGGAAGAGCTCCATCTGATGAATACGCTTTTTTAAAAACCAAGAAGCGACAGAATGTATTAAAGGGATCGGCATAAAGTTGGTATATTTACGCTTCCCGACATGTCGGGACTACTTATGCTAAAATAACCATTTTCTGTACATTCAGAAAATAGAATCCTTCCTTATGAACTATCAAGGTGTCTTACGAAAAATGCGTACAGAGCATACGCAACCCATACAATACTATTTAGAGGTAGCAGATAGCTATATAAACATGAATCAGTTAATAGATAAAAAGATTCATATTGAATTTGTAAAGTATCAATGCCTTGCGTGTGGAGAAAACAAAAAGATACATAGACAAGGGTATTGTTATGATGATTTTTATAAAGTGCCACAAGCTGCAGATTGGGTGATGAAACCAGAGTTGTCTAAAGCACATTTAGATATAGAAGAGCGTGATCTTGATTATGAAAAAAGTGTGCAATTGCAACCGCATATTGTGTATCTAGCAAATTCGAGTAATGTAAAAGTAGGTGTAACAAGAAAGCAACAAGTACCTACACGATGGATTGATCAAGGAGCACACGAAGCTTTAGAAATTGTAGAGGTTCCTAATAGATATTTAGCAGGGATAACAGAGGTTGCACTTAAAGAGCATGTGGCAGATAAAACAAACTGGCGTGCGATGCTCAAAAATGTGATACAAGATGTAGATCTTAAGGCTCATAGAGAAGCTCTTAAACAATACATTCCCGAAGAGGCAAAACAATATTTTATTCAAGACAATGAAGAGACTCAAATCACTTTTCCTGTTTTGCGTTATCCGGAGAAGTTAAAAACACTTAATCTAGATAAAACACCTGCTTATGATGGCGTATTAAAAGGTGTAAAAGGACAATACTTGTTATTTGAAGATGATACTGTCTTTAATGTAAGAAGTTGGGAAGGCTATGTAGTACGTATACAGATTGTTTAAAAAAGCAATAATCGCAACCCTTGTATAATAGAGAGTCCAAGTAACACAGATCCTATAAGTACATTAATATTAGACTTAAAATTGTCTTTTTTTGTCGCTAGATGTGTTCCTAATTTACTGTAGGCATATAGTGTTAGTACTTTCCCTGTAAAAACACCAGCTATAAACAATATAAGTAACACGTTATTCATATCTAAATGAAAATTAAGTGTTACTTGTACAAAAGAAAAAACAAGTATCCAATATACAAGTACTGGAGGATTAATAAGACTAAGGAGAAATCCAGTAACATATTTAGAGCCTATCTTAGAAGGGTTTTTCTCTGTTTTTTTCTTTCTTATTAAATAAATCCCCACGACTCCTAGTATGACAAAACCAGCAACTTGTATCCAAAGGTTCATCGTGATAAAATCTTGAACCATCATCCCAAATGAAAAAGCAGTCAAAGCTAGTAATACTTCGCCTATACCAGCACCATAGCTTATTTTTAAAGACTCTTGTATGTTCTCTTGTAGTGTTGTTTTAATAACTGCTAGGTTAGAAGCCCCAGGAGGAGCTGCGCCAATTATGGTCGCTATGCAGCCTATAAAAAAGATGGAATAAATCATAATTCTTAGTAGTTCGTTTTTATGAAAGCTTACATATTGTGACTAATTTGATGTATTTGTGGCATTAAGGCATGTCCCTCCTACATTAAGATGTATCTTTGCGCTTTCAAAGCAAGAGTATGAGTGCCATTGTAGCCATAGTAGGGAGACCTAATGTAGGGAAATCTACCTTTTTTAATCGTTTGATACAACGTCGAGAAGCTATTGTAGATGCCGTAAGTGGTGTTACAAGAGACCGTCATTACGGAAAAACTGATTGGAACGGTCGTGAATTTACCGTGATTGACACTGGAGGATATGTAGTGGGAAGTGATGACGTTTTTGAAACCGAAATAGATAAGCAGGTCGAGTTAGCGATAGATGAGGCAGATGTTATCATATTTATGGTAGATGTAGAGCACGGAATAACAGGGATGGATGAAGACGTAGCACAGTTATTACGTAAGTCTAAAAAACCACTTCTTCTTGCTGTAAACAAAGTAGATAATAATAAAAGGGCAGAAGACGCCGTAGAGTTTTATAACCTAGGGCTCGGAGATTATTTTACTATTGCATCTACAAACGGTAGCGGAACAGGAGATCTTTTAGACGCTGTTGTAGAGGCTTTGCCGGAAAAAGAAGAACGAGAAGAAAATGAGCTGCCTAGATTTGCTGTTGTAGGTCGTCCTAATGCGGGGAAGTCTTCTTTTATAAATGCACTAATAGGAGAAGAGCGTTATATCGTAACAGATATAGCAGGAACAACACGAGACTCAATAGATACAAAATACAATCGTTTTGGATTTGAGTTTAATCTAGTAGATACTGCAGGAATACGTCGTAAGGCCAAGGTGAAAGAAGATCTTGAGTTTTACTCTGTTATGCGTAGTGTTCGTGCTATTGAGCATGCAGATGTATGTCTTGTAGTTGTAGATGCTACAAGAGGCTTTGATGGGCAGGTGCAAAATATATTCTGGCTTGCAGAGCGCAATAGAAAAGGGATCGTGATTTTGGTTAATAAATGGGATTTGGTAGATAAAGAAACCAATACCATGAAAGAATTTGAAAAACACATCAGACAACAAATAGAACCGTTTACAGATGTGCCTATTGTGTTTATATCAGCACTCACGAAGCAACGTATCTTTAAAGCGATAGAAACGGCTGTAAAGGTGTATGAGAATAAAACGAGAAGACTTAAAACAAGTGAGCTTAATAACTTTTTCTTACCTCTAGTAGAGGCATTTCCGCCACCAGCGTATAAAGGAAAATATATTAAGATTAAGTATGCAACACAATTGCCCACACCACAACCTCAGTTTGCATTTTTCTGTAATCTACCACAATATATGAAAGAAGCTTATAGACGTTTTCTTGAAAATAAATTAAGGCAAGCCTATGATTTTTCTGGGGTGCCTATCTC
>CAZJRA010000049.1:0-8301 GCA_964548335.1 uncultured Flavobacteriaceae bacterium
GTTATAGATGCTAATCAAAAGAATGAGTATATCCCAAATAAAAATGGTGATACATTAAGTTCACAACATCTTATATACGAGAGTTTATCATGAGTGAAAAGCACATAAAAACTGAGGATAAATATCTTATGGAAGCGCTTAATGTAGATAAAGATAAATTAAAAGCGCTAAAGAAAAAGCTTTCTAAATTAGAACCACGGTCAGAAAGAGGGGTAGAGACATTGTTTAGATTATTATCCAAGAATCAATATACAATGAACACGATGATTGATAAAAAGTCTAACATCTTGATTTCTATTAATGCTCTCATTTTATCATTAATATTGGGTACTGTTATGGGGCAGTTAAAAACAGACCCACATCTTATTTATGCCATTGTGATGATGCTAGGCACTAATCTTATTTCTATTTCGTATGCAATTTTTGCAACACGTCCAGAACTTGTTCATGGAAGAAAAGAAGACGGTAATTTAATGTTTTATGGTAACTTCCAAGATATGACACAGGAAGAATATGTTGAGAGTGTTGTTAATTTAATGGATAAAGGAGATGAGTTGTATAAAACGATAGCAAAGGATACGTATTATTTAGGAAAGACTATGAACAAGAAGTTTAAACTTCTTCGCTGGTCATTTAATGCGTTCCTAATAGGTGTTACACTGTCTGTATTGTCATTTGTAGTATGTCACCTTTTATTTGGAAGCTTTTAGAATATTTGTACAGACACAGGTTTTGTAACTTCTCTTGCTTTTGTAAATAAGTTCGTGTCTTGATTTTATTTACATTCTTGTTCTATGCAAAGAACTCCATGTAAAAGATAAAGGCTGCCATAACAAAAATAAAGTACCCAAAACCTTTCTTAAGTTTAGAGCCATCTATAAAAAGGCTTAAATAGCTTCCTAAAAGAATACCTAGAAGAGAGATTCCGGTAAAGACACTTAAGAAATACCAATCAATATCTAGTGTAAGTGCATCTCCTAAAAAGAATCCTAGTAACGATTTAAATGCTATAATCATTAATGAGGTCCCTACGGCAATTTTCATTTTCATTTTAGCAAGTATAACTAGGGCTGGTATAATAAGAAAACCTCCGCCAGCTCCTATAAGCCCAGTAACTGCACCTACGATAAGCCCTTCAGCAAGTATAAGGGGATAATTATATTTAATTTTATTATCGTCGTCATTGCTTTTTGGGCGCTCTTTCCGCTTCTTTAACATGGAAAAAGCTGCAGGAATCATTAGTGCCGCAAATAGTCCAAACATTCCCATCCTGCGTGTAAATACAGAATCGCCTATGGTAAAAAGGGTGTCTGGTAATTCAGGAACGACATAACGTCTCACAAGTGTTACTCCTATAATAGCGGGTACTCCAAAAACAATAGCAGTACGCCAATCTACCTGTCCTTTTTGATGTTTCTTTACGCCGCCTATAAGAGCGCTGGTACCTACAATAAATAAAGAGTAAGCAGTAGCTGCTTTTTCATTTATAGAAAATAAGTATGCAAGTACAGGAACTGCAAGGATAGAGCCTCCCCCACCTATTAAACCAAGAGTGACTCCTATAAGAAGGGCACAAGCATAACCTAATATTTCTACTAATTCCATAAAAGCGTTCTGTTAAGACGGTGCTAAGATAATGCGAATTTTACATCTATAGCAAACAGGGCTAAAAGCTTTTGTTGTGTACATATAAGCGTGTTTTTAAGTAAGGTGTAATGAAGTGTTTAAATAAAAGACTACATAGGGTATATTAGTTAGTAGGATTTAATAACCTTTAACGGTTATTCTTTTAGATTATGATTATTTAGTATCTTTATAATTCAATATGAAACAGTTTATCCAAAAAATAGGAGCATTTGTAATGGCTTTTGTCGTCGTATTATCTACGATGTCATTTACTATTGATAAACATTATTGCGGAACTATACTTGTAGATGTTGCCATTAATGCAAAGGCTAAACCTTGCGGTATGGAGATGTATTTGTCTACAGAAGATGTGCTTGCAGGTAAAAAATCTTGTTGCAAGAATGAGCATATAGTTGTCATAGGTCAAGACGAGCTTAAAAAAAACCTTGATACTTCTATAGAGGTGCAACTTAGTATAGAGGAGAGAGAGGAGTATAAAATTCAGGAAACGCTTTTTCTGGAGAAAACTTCTTTTATGGCGTTAGGCAATCACGACCCTCCTGATATCGTGATTAATTTCCAACAGGTTTACGAGACGTATATAATTTGATAACACTCTTTTTTAAAGAAGGAAAGTTTGTTTGTGGGTTCTATTAAACCCCAAATGATTGTGTGAATACAAATTATAGTATAATGAAAAAACTATTAGTAATGGTGGTGTTTTTCGCTTTCGCGAAAGCATACGCCCAAGGCCCACCTATTACCGGCGATAAGCCTATTATGTTGGGTGGCAAAAGTTTTACAACTAAAACACTCTTAGAGTATAGAAATAACGAACGAGGCGATATTTTTTATGCTCCCGTTATGTTACACTACCTCCCTACGGCAAACTCATTAGTTGCCGTACATCTCCCATTAGTAAGTTACTCTCTTAACGATCTGGGTAGTGGTACAGACCTTGCAGATGTCAAACTGTTAGGGAAGTATCAATTTTTTAGGAAAGATGGTACAGGGAAGACGTGGCGTATTACGGCCAAAACAATACAGACATTACCCACAGGTCAAGAGCTAGATATTATAGAAATAAGTACAGGTAATTATCAAGGGTATTATGGTGTTGTTTCAGGTTATGAAACCTTAAAGTATGGTATCTCTACAGAAGTAGGGTATAACTGGATACCTAATGGAACTCTAGATGATTTTAGAGCAAAATTAGGATTTGGATTGCCGTTGCTCAAACCACAGTATCCTAACAAACAGCTTAACTTGTATTTTGAGTATAGTAGTGTTTTAATACCAGAACGAGATTGGTATCAATTGCTTTATGCACAAGGGGTGCAATATGCGTTAAAAAATATTACGTTTGATATGGCAGTGCAATTGCCTTTAGTGCAAGATATTGTTGCGAGCAGAGAATTTAATTATAGTCTTTTTATAGGGACTCGATATACGTTTTAAAAAAAATATAAAAAATGAAAAATAAAATAACAATACTAGTGATAATGCTTTTTGGGGTATTTATGGTGCACGCTCAAAAAAGCATGGATGCCTTTGAGGTACAAGTAGATGGTTTAGGATGTCCTTTTTGTGCCTATGGTTTAGAGAAAAAGTTCAAAGAGTTTAAAGGGATTAAAAAAGTTGAAATCAATATTGAGACAGGTGATTTCTCTTTTTTATACCCAACAGAAAAGGCGTTGAGTATGACTGCTGTTATTACTCAGGTTAAGAAAGCCGGATATACTCCTAATAAAGCAAGTGTAACTCGAGCAAATGGAGCAATAGAAACTTCTGGCGATACCGTTACAACCCTTACGGAGGATAGTGTCGTTGTAAATAAAGAGGTATTGGTAGCAGGGAGGTGCGAGATGTGTAAAGCTAGGGTGGAGCGAATGAGCTTAGAAATACCGGGAGTAACTACTGCTGTTTGGAATCTAGAAAATCAGCAGCTTACAGTAGCTTTTGATAAAAATCAAACAAGTGTAGATGCAATCCAAAAAGTAATGGCAAAAGCGGGTCACGATACAGCAGCGCATCTTGCAACAACAAAGGCGTATGATAATTTGCCAGCCTGTTGTCATTATCAACGTCTAGAGCTATAGAGATGAAATCATTTTTATACGTACTAACAGTCCTATTAGTTTTAATAAGCTGTAAAGAAGAGAGTCCTAAACAGATGGGGTGGGTATATAGTCACAACATTCCTGTAAAGGGAGTAAACCCTATAGGTATCGCAACAGCTCAAGACGGCTTATGGTTATCTGATGGAGACCACTTTAGAGTGGTAAAAGTAAATGAACAAGGTGCTATTATACAAAGCATAGATTCGTTAGATAGGCCTATGCATATTGCCACTCATAAAGAGCAATTAGTAATACCACAATACGGTAATGATGAGGTGATACGATTTTCGATGGACCAAACAGGAAAGGAAAATCAAATACTGATTTCTCTAGCAGACAGTTTAGATGCACCTGCGGGGGCAGATATTAAAGGAAATGAAATTGCTATTGCAGATTTTTATAATAATAAAGTGCATTACGCAGGAAGTGATATTACATGGATTTCTTTTGGGAAAGAAGGAAAGGCAGATGGAATGTTTTATTACCCTACAGATGTACAGATTACTCAAGATGCAATTTGGGTGGCAGATGCCTATAATAACCGTTTGCAAAAGTTTACTAAAACAGGAGCGCATCTATTAACCGTAGGAGAAGAACAGAAAATGAATGCAGCTACAGGAATTTTTGTATCAGAGACACAGGTGTTCTCTACAGATTTTGAAAATAACCGAGTGTTAGTTTTTTCTCTTGATGGCACCTATGTACAAGAGCTCAAAGAGCAAATTAGCAAACCTACAGATATGTTAATTAAAGAAGGAACCTTGTATATTGCTAATTATAAAAGTAGTTCTCTTAGTGTGTATGCTTGGGGAAAACTACCGCCTAAATAAAGTCCGAAGCAATGAAAAAAGTATACAGTATTCAAGGGATGACTTGTAATGGATGCAGGAGTAAGGTAGAGCAAACTATCGCTAAGCTTGAGGCTGTATCTAATGTTGAGGTTTCTTTAGAACGAGAAGAAGCGGTTGTTGTTGCAAATAATATATTGGATATTGAAATATTACGAAAAGAGCTTCCTCCTAAATATACCGTAGGTGTAAAAATGCCTGCCCAAGCTAAAGATAAAGTCGAACTTGCAGATAAATTACCAGAGAGGTCATTTTCAAAATGGCGACAATTAAAACCTTTATTTTTAATCCTAGGCTATATTAGTCTTGCAAGTGTATTGCTACATCGTAATGAATGGAACATTCAAGAAATGATGCTCGATTTTATGGGTTTGTTTTTTATTGTCTTTAGCTTTTTTAAACTGTTAGATATAAAAGGCTTTGTAGTTAGTTTTAAGATGTACGACCCTCTAGCGAGGCAACTAAAACAGTATGCTTGGGTATATCCTTTTATAGAGGTAGGCTTAGGTGTTATGTTGTTGCTTAGATGGCAAGTGTCTATAGCGTTTAGTCTTACGATTATTGTTTTAGGAATAACCACTGTAGGAGTGACTAGGAGTTTATTAACCAAAAGTAAGATACAATGTGCCTGCTTAGGAACTGCTTTAAAGTTACCTATGACAGAAGCTACTTTTATAGAAAATGCCCTTATGATTGCAATGGCGTGTATCATGCTTGTTGTTAGCTAAGAAAACTTACCTTTAAGCTTTGTACGAACATTTATGATATACCTTTTCCCTTTTCTTTTTATAGCTCTTGTGTTGTTTTTATTGTTTAATAAAAACGGAGTTTTCGGCAAAAAACCAAAGGCAAAGAAGTTTCCACAGCAGTGGCATCCTATTTTATTAGATAAGGTGCATTTTTACAAGAAATTATCTAAAAAGGAACAGACCTTTTTTCAAAAACGAATGATGCTTTTTTTAAGCGGAGTATATATAGAGTCCGTTCAATTTAAGTTAGAAGAGATAGACATCATTCTAGTAGCCTCTAGTGCAATAATACCTGTATTTAGATTTAAAGAATGGCATTATAGTAACTTGAGTACGGTATTGATTTATCCAGACCATTTTAATGAAGATTTGTCTTTTTCCTCTAGTGATTCTAACCGAAGAATAGCAGGAATGGTAGGCACAGGACGATTTAAAAACCAAATGATTCTTTCACGTAAAGCACTACACCACGGCTTTACAAATGCAACAGATAAAGGCAATACCGCGATACACGAGTTTATACATTTACTAGACTATGCAGATGGTACTATAGATGGTATTCCAGAGCAGTTAATGGAACATCAATATATTGTGCCTTGGTTAGATTTAATGCATAAAGAAATAGAGGCTATTAATAATGATGAGTCAGATATTAGAGCTTATGGAGGTACAAGTCAGATAGAGTTTTTTGCTGTTGCTTCTGAGTATTTTTTTGAACGTCCAGATTTGTTTAAATTAAAACACCCAGCGCTTTACGAGATGCTTTCTAAGTGTTTCTATATAGAAGGAAAAGTTCCTCGTAAGAGCATTTAGTTTTTAATTTTAGATTCTCATATTTTTGCACCTATGGAAGTAGATAATTTTACCAATGAGTTTTTTGGGATAGGAATACAAAATGGGAAGACTCCAGAAAACTTAGGGGTTTTATGGCGTAGTGCTCAAAACCTAGGGGCGAGCTTTATTTTTACCATAGGAAATAGGTATGCAAAACAAGCGAGCGACACCCATAATGCGGTAAATGCAATGCCGTATTTTCATTATAATACATTTCAAGATTTTTATAATCATCTGCCCAAAGGGGCTAGATTGGTAGGAGTAGAGATGGCAGAAAGCGCACAGTCTTTAGAGCATTTTGAGCACCCTAGGCGTTGTGTGTATTTGTTGGGTGCAGAAGACCATGGGCTGTCTAAAGAGGCGATAGAAAAATCACACTTCCTTGTACAGTTTTCTTCTAAAATGAGTTTAAATGTCGCAGTGGCAGGTAGCATTGTTTTGTATGATAGAACGAGAGCTAAGAAAAGGTCTTAGGAAAAATACGCTTTCGCGAAAGCGTAACAGTAAGAAGACCTACCTTTGCATAAATTATAGATAATTATATGTCGCACAAAGCAGGTTTTGTAAATATTATAGGAAATCCTAATGTAGGAAAGAGCACTTTAATGAACGCCTTTGTAGGAGAGCGTTTAAGCATCATTACATCGAAAGCACAAACTACGAGACATCGTATTTTGGGAATTGTAAATGGCGAAGATTTTCAGATGTTGCTAAGTGACACACCAGGAATCATTAAGCCTGCCTACGAGATGCAATCTGCGATGATGGACTTTGTAAAGTCGGCTTTTGAGGATGCAGATGTCTTACTATACCTTGTAGAGCTAGGAGAAAAAGAGCTGAAAGACGAAGCCTTTTTTAATAAGATTCGTAATGCAAAAATCCCTGTGCTATTACTTCTTAATAAGATAGATAAGGGTAATGAAGAGATGTTGACTGAGGCGGTGCAATTGTGGCAAGAAAAAGTACCTAATGCAGAGGTGTTTGCTATATCTGCTTTGGAGAACTTTGGAGTAAAAGAAGTATTTGAGCGCATTGTGACTTTATTGCCAGAATCACCTGCGTTTTATCCTAAAGACCAGTTAACAGATAAGCCAGAGCGCTTTTTTGTAAATGAAATCATACGTGAAAAAATCCTAATGCACTATAAAAAGGAGATTCCTTATAGTGTAGAAATAGATTGTGAAGAGTTTTTTGAAGAAGAAACCATCATCAGGATGCGTGCGGTTATTATGGTTGAGCGTGATAGTCAGAAGGGAATTATTATTGGCCATAAGGGTGGCCCTCTCAAACGAGTAGGTGTAGAGGCTCGTAAAGACTTAGAGAAATTCTTTGGAAAACAAGTACACCTAGAACTCTATGTGAAAGTGAATAAAAACTGGCGTAGTAATGAGAAGCAACTACGACGTTTTGGATATAACAACAAATAATAAAGGCTGAAAGATTTCTATAATAAAACCGATGAATAGAAAACTAAAAAACAGTGAATTAGGGCGTAAAGACGTGGCTCAGTATAAAGAAGCTACAAAAACACCTCTCATTATTATTTTAGACAATATTAGGAGTCTTAATAATATAGGCTCTGTATTTCGCACGGCAGATGCGTTTTTAGTCGAAAAAATATATTTGTGTGGTATCACGGCACAGCCCCCGCATCGTGATATACAAAAAACAGCACTAGGAGCTACCGACTCTGTAGATTGGGAGTATGTAGAAGATACGGTTGCGCTTTCGCGAAAGCTAAAAGAACAAGGTGTACAGTTATGTGCGGTTGAGCAAGCCGAAGATTCTGTAATGCTACAAGACGTGCACTTAGAAGCAGGAAAAAAGTATGCACTCATTTTTGGGAATGAAGTAAAAGGCGTTCAACAAGAAGTGGTGTCATTATCGGATACGGTGGTGGAGATTCCACAATTTGGAACAAAGCACTCTCTTAATATTTCTGTAAGTGTCGGGATTACCGTTTGGGATTTCTTTTCTAAACTTTTAAAATAATTTCATTCCTAAAGCTTCTCTCTTGTAGGTATTATTATTTTTTATAAGGTAAATTATATTTATAAATATAATTTATATAAAACTATTTTTTGACCTCTATAGACGAGCGTATTTTTATTTTATTTTATTTTC
>CAZJRA010000050.1:0-8272 GCA_964548335.1 uncultured Flavobacteriaceae bacterium
TATACATCTATTCTTTTAGTTAAAATTCAATCAAACAAAAAGAGCTGTCTAAAATAATTTAAACAGCTCTTTTTAAAAACTTATTTATCTTATTTTATAATAAGCTTTGTTGCTTCTGAAACATCTTGATTAGAAACTTGAAGTAAATACACTCCAGTTGACAATCCAGTTGCATTAATACTAATCGTCCCTTCTAACAAACTATCTTGAGAAACCACAATGCGCCCATTAAGATCTACAATCTTAATTTGCCCATTCCCTAAGCTAGTATTCATATTTAAACGTACTTGACCATTAGATGGGTTTGGAAAAACAGAGAAATTATTTTCTACAAACTCTTCAGTATTTAAAATTTGAACAGGACAAGTCCCTGTTGCGTCATCAAAAATAGGTGCTTCAAAATCTTCTACATTATCACTACGACTAAGACTATTTCCTTGATTAGCACCTTCACCAAGACCTCTTTGTGCAAAGAGCCCCCAAATACCACAGGTAATAGCTTCTTTATCTTCTTCAGGAATCATCGTATTAATCTCAACAGCTGCTAATATCGCATCACGTCCTTCTACAAATCCTGGGAAACAAGGAGTCAATTTTAAACCATCCGTAACTAATTGTAATGAAATATTGTTTCCAGCAACTCCATTATATAAATCTGCATCAAATCCATATTCATCTATTAAAAACCAAGTCATATCCCATAACATAGTAGCCCATACCGTGCCAATTCCATGAGGTACAGGTATATTTTCCTCATCATTAGTGTCGCCATACGTTAAATCATTTATACTAAAATCTGTAGTATAAGGTCTCACACGTATTCCATTCCCTGTAGCATCTCTAGTCCCGTAAGTTCCAATTCCTCTTGGTTCTTCTGCAGTATCATCTTCTGTCATTGTAAGCATTAAACCATAATAATCTGACCAACCTTCATCCATACTTTCTGCATTGGTAAGACAAAAAGTATTACCTGGTCCTAAAATTAACCTAGCACTAATACCATGAGCGTACTCGTGAACTACCACAAGATTATCGAGCGCAGAGTCAAAATCAAAAGTAACAGGCTTATCTACTATAGACACATTTATACTCTCTCCTGCTTGTAACGCAGCTATAATAGCTTCTCCATCTACTTCACCCACCATAATACTAGGTATAGTAACTTGATCTCCAACAGCACCAAAGGCCATAGGAAACGGATCTTGTTCTGGATCATTATTTACCACAATTACAGCAGCTGCTCCTGCACTTTCGGCAGCAAGTACTTTAAATGAGAACTGACAAACATTTCTACGTATTACAGCAACATTTCCTGTTAACTCTGCTGCATTTACTATAGGATCACAAGCATCATGAGGTTCTCCTCCTTCCACAGAGTCATCATCTACTAATAAAACTAATTCTCCTGTAAAAGGAGTAGTAGTGTCTTCTGGAGGGAAAGATTCTCCAAACTGTGCTGGAATTCCTACATAAGTTCCTTGTAAGGAACTATTTGTTATTGTTAATAATTCGGTTACAATATCTCCATCCCATATACCCATCTGTAATCTAGGTTCTAATCCATCTGGAGGTGTAGAAAAAGTAGCATTACCAAAGGTTGGTCTATCTTGACTTTCTGCAACAACAGCATCATTACCAGCTCCTAATCCATTATAATTAGTTTGCTGAAAATTCCCACTCTCTTCATCAAAACCATATTGATACATTATATCATGAACTATATTAGTCACATAAAAGAGGTTTGTTGTAGAAGCCTCAACCATATTAACAGGCACTGAATTAAAATCATACTGAAAATTAAAATTCAAATCCTCTCCTCCATCTGGTGATTGTCCAATAGTCTCGTCATCATCACCTTCAAGATCTTCTCGTGCCCAAACATTATTACCTCTACTAATTGTAAACTCAGCTCCTTCTACACCATCTGTATCGTGCCATCCAAAAGGAGATGCTGTTAAATCATGAGGATCTACAACTAATTGGTTAGTTCCGTGAACAGGGCTCTCTACTGGGATAGGGAATACATTGTATTGTGCTCCATTTAAAGCTACATTTGCAGCTTCTTCTTTAAATCCAAAATCAGACTGATTTTTATTTTTTACTGAAGAGGTTATTGTTCTATTTGAAGGAGCGTGGTCGCCAAACGTACAACTAACAGCTAAGTCAAACTGACTTAACATTTCTCCATTCATAGCATCTATACGCACACTATAAAAGTGTGGTTCCTTAATCGTATGAATACTCAAATCCCAAGCAAGCCTTAACTCGTTAGTATCTGTAACCTCATATACTAACTTAACTGCCACATCATGTAAAGAAACGCCTCCATCATTCAAAATAACTTTTTGAGAAGATGTTTTTTCTAAAATCGAAAAATTAGCTACTCCTACTCCTAAAAGTGAAGCTGCTTTTGTAGCAGCTTGCATAGGCGTTAATACTGGAGAGGTATTCTTAACTCTACTAGCCATACCCATCTGTAGGTTATCTCCTACATGTACAATCTTATCTCCTTGAAAAGCTACTGCTACATTAGCATTAAACACCTCTATCCCATTATGCTTTTGAACAGCATACACATGTTCCACTCCACTCCTTTTGTTTGTAGACTGATTATATATTGTTAACTCTGCTACATCCTGTGGCGTCATTCCATCAGATGTTTTTGTCGATAAAAGTCTGTTTTTAATTAAGCTCGTATAATCTTGAGCAGAAACAGTTCCCATCGCTATTAATAAAATAGCCAGAGTGTGCAAAAAGTAGTTTTTCATAATGTTTTTTATTTATGAGTAAGTCATAGATTCTAAAAAAATCTACCCCTTCAATAGATTACTATAATCTAATTCTAAAAATTACAAGTAATAAATTTAATAAAAATAGTTCATAGTAAGCTTTTCAATTTTTAGATTAAACACTTAAAAAGTATTATAATTTAATAAATTACATATCTCTCTCTGTGCAAATCTGATTAATACGAGTACGAAGTTTACGTTCATAATCTTCTTGTAACCAATCTCTATAGTTTTGAGTGTTATTCATAATACTGTACGAGTACTGGCGTACACGATATGCTATATCTTCTTTAAGTTTACGTGCAAGTATACGAGCATCAAAAACATCTTCGCTATTATCTACCACCATCAAAGCGTGTTGCTCTACCGCATTATCTAAAGCTACTTTTGCCTTTTTACCCTCTGCAACAACACGTTTGTATTCCTTTTTAATATCAAAATATACTTTGTCGGTTTTACTGAACTCTTTTCGTAAGGCTGGGGGCATCACGTAAGAAAAGTTACGCTCTATCTCCTCATCCCCTATTAAGTTATCAAGGTAAAAATCTGGATATGCAAAAATCTCTTTCCAATCCATAGGAGCTTCCCATAATCCGAAGCGTGCAGCATTATTCCCTAAGTCTAATACCTTAAATGTCTTTTTATCTGGCAACACACGAGAGCCACGACCTATCATCTGAAAATATAAGGTAAGTGATTTTGTTGCTCTATTAAGAATAATGGTCTCCACTCCTGGTTCATCAAAACCTGTCGTAAGAATACTTACAGAGGTTAATATTGCATCTGGAGTTTCTTTAAACCATTCTAAAATTTCTTTACGCTCTTTAGCACTACACGTATTATCTAAATGACGTATTACATACCCCGCTTCACTAAAGGTCTCATATACATACCTAGACGTATTAATACCATTATTAAAAATAAGGGTTTTTTTACCTTTAGATTGGTCCTCATAGGCTGCAAGAAGCTTTTCTTGCATTCCCGCATCTGTATATAAAATCTCAGAAGATTTTACCGTATAATCTCCATTAATACCTAACTTTAAAGAAGACAGGCCTACATTATAGCTTATGGTTGTTGCTTCTGCTAAAAAACCTCTCTCTATAAGTGAAGGGATACTTTCCCCTATTAAAAGCTCATCATAGTTATCCTTCATAGGTAACTTTACATTAGAGCTAAGTGGCGTTGCCGTAACTCCTAGTATAAAAGAGTTTTCAAAATAACTAAACAGCTTTCTAAAAGAGTTATAATGTGCTTCATCTATAATTACTAAGCCTACATCATCTAACACTATCTGTTCTTCCTGCAACCTATTTGTTAAGGTCTCTACCATTGCCACATAACACATCAAGTCCTCTGCTCCATCTAGGTTTTTAACATCACTAGATATAATTAAATTAGGCACTTTAAACCCCGTAAGCATTCGAGATGTCTGTGCAGAGAGTTCTATCCTGTGAGTAAGAATAATTACCTTCTTATTATTCTTTTCAATATACTTACGTACGATTTCAGAAAAAATAACAGTTTTCCCTCCTCCTGTAGGTAGTTGATAAAGCAAATTATAGTTTGAAGGTTCACGATCCATACATTCAAAAACAGCTCCTAGGTCTTTGATTTGGTAGTCGTATAATTCTTTTTCCTTAGTGTTATTGATTGTTTGTTCTTCGATCAAAAGTGATGATTTTTATAGCATTTTTTTAGAATCTTACAAAATTAAATGATTTTATGCTTCCGCGAAAGCGAACACTTAAAAATTACCCTTCATATTTAAACATTTAATCAACAAAGCTTTCCATAAGCTCTTCAAAAGAATCTGCGTTTATCCAATTTTGCGATTCTACTTGATGTAAAATACCTTCTATCCTAGCAGACAACCCTTCCAGTAGGTGATAATAGGCTATAAACTGCATTGCATCTTTAAAAGAATTATACATACTCTTGTAGAAAGAATCTTGATTATTGGGGTATGATGCCGTATAGGTTTGGGCTATTTCAATATTATAAAGCATTACATCTGCTAGCAGTTTTGGGTCAAGTCCCAGTAATTTAAACTGCTTGATATAGTTTTGAGCAACAGACCGTCTTTTTCTTGCTTTTTTTCTTTTAATAGGGAAGTATTCGTTGCTTATTTTAAGTTTAGCTTCCTGTGCTAATTTTTCTTCTTTGGGATTAAAAACAAAATCGTAAAAGGTTTTTACCTGAGCGATACGCTCATATAAATCTAAAACCTGTTCTTCTAACGCATCCTTATCCATATCAGACAGATACTTTTTTAACGCCCGCTTACTCATATCTTATAAGATTATTCTTCGAATTTAAACAAAAATAAGTGGTAATTGGATCTACAAAAAACTAACTTTGCATCTCTAGAAAAATAGACGCACCATATGAACACACTTCAGAACTCTAAAGCTATTAAAATTCTTAACAAACTTATAAGTGATGTTGAGAATAATGGTATCATTACAAATACCGTTGTTGAAGATCTTAAAGAACTACGCCCTTTTACAATTACAGAGGAGTTACCTTTACTTGCAAAGGCGACTCGCTTAAGTGCAGAGCACATAGAGGCTAATGGTACTTTTGCAATTCCTATCCCACAGGATGAGCCTTTAGAAGAGGATGGCGTTATGGAAACTGTAGAGACAGACCCTAAAGAGAGTTTACACTACTTCTTTTGCTTAATAAAAGATATAGATAAGAAAGTTAATGAAGAGGAATTAAGAGAATACGTTAAAGCTCTTAATGAGTACTAAGATTTCTTAATCAATACAAATAGAAAAACCCACGTTAGTAACGTGGGTTTTTTTATTATAAAAAATATAATTTTTAGCAAAGCAACATTTCTCCTGAGGTGTTTTCGCTTAAAGTGAAAAAGAAAAAAGTCTCAACTTAACTTATAGCTAGCACAGCTTATTTACGTTGTGCTTTCTTTTGTTTTTCTGCTTGCTCCATCATCTCTGCCATTTTCTTCTGGAAACGTCCTTGCTTCTTAGGCTGCGCTTTTTTCACCTCTATCTTCTCTCTAATTTTATCTTCGTCTATGATATACCCTTTAATCACTAAGATAATTCCTATTGTAAGTAAGTTAGATATAAAGTAATACAAACTCAATCCACTTGCATAGTTGTTAAAGAAAAATAACATAAGTAATGGCGAGAAATACATCATATACTTCATCATTTTACCCATATCTGGCATACCTTCTTGTGTAGGTTGTTGCATAGGTTGCTGACTCGTAGTTAAACGCATTGAGAAAAAGATCGTTACTGCCGCAAGAATAGGAAATAGACTCACGTGATCCCCATAAAAAGGCAACTCGAAAGGTAACTTAGCGATCTCATCATAACTAGATAAATCATCTGCCCATAAAAAGCTCTTCCCTCTTAAATCAAATGCCGATGGAAAAAAAGTAAACAAAGCATAAAAGACAGGAATCTGTAATAAAGCAGGTAAACAACCTGCCGCGGGACTAGCCCCTGCCCTACTATAAAGCGCCATTGTCTCCTGCTGCTTCTTCATTGGGTTATCCTTATACTTTTCGCTTAACGCAGCTATTTCTGGTTTAAGCACTTTCATTTTTGCTTGAGAAACGTATTGCTTATACTGTACAGGAGATAAGATTAGTTTAATTAAAATAGTCATTACTACAATTGCAATTCCTGCAGGTAAAAATCCTGATAAAAATGTAAAAAGTTTAATTACAAAGTGTTTATTTAAAAACCCAAAAATACCCCACCCTAAAGGCATTGCCTCATCTAGACCACGGTCATACGATTTAAACGTTTTATAGTCTGTTGGACCATAATACATGTTCATCGCATAGCTAAGCTCTCCGTTTTGAGAAGCTAGCAGTAAATCTGCCTTATACTCTTTTGTATAATTAGTTTTTGTATCATTTTCATTTGCAATCTTCACTAAGTCT
The DNA here is from genome assembly GCA_964548335.1 of uncultured Flavobacteriaceae bacterium. GTDB lineage: Bacteria > Bacteroidota > Bacteroidia > Flavobacteriales > Flavobacteriaceae > Dokdonia. Next base: position 6,715 of record CAZJRA010000050.1, read on the forward strand.
GATGACGACAGCTTAGCCTCTTCAAAAGGAGTATCTGTAAGCAACATCGAGCTAAAGAAATGCTGGCGGTAATTCATCCAACTTAACCCTTTTTCATCTTCATCGTCATCCCCTGCTTGAGAAAGTTTATTGGTCTTTCCTTTATCATACTCATAGGTAAGACGCGTGTATCTGTTCTCATAGTCAATACTCTTTGCGTGACGCATCCCTTTAAAATCCCATTGCAAGTGCATAGGGTTAGATGAATTTAACACATTAGATAAACCTTGTGACTTAAGACCAAAATCTAGCATATAGTCTCCTGGTTTTAGCTCATAACGGTATTCTAAAAACTGTGTAGGAGATACATTTAAGCGCATTGACAGCACTTGATTTTCTCCGTTTTGAGTAAGACTCGGCTTAAAAAAGAGGTCTTTAGTATTTAGATTTCTATTGTCAGTAGTACTAAAGGCAACATTAAATGCGCTATTTCCATCCTTTATTAGATACACAGGAATAGAATCAAAGGTTTTATGTTGCAATAACTTAGCTTCTATAATGTGCCCTCCTTTGTTAGCTACTTTTAGTTCTAATACATCATTTTTAACAGTGGTAGTACCTGCCGTAGTTCCCGAATAAGCAAAAGCGCCTAACTTATTTTGCAACTGTATTCTCCCTAAAGAGTCAGACATCGTAGGTGCATAGGTTGCCGTAGTACCTAAGTTCGTTTGATTAGTACCTGGAGTGTTTATTGTCTGCTCCTGTTGCGCCTCTTTTGCTTTTAACTCCTCTTCTGTAGGTTTATTAAAATACATAATCCATAAAAGAATACCTCCCATAAGAAGCATTCCTATAAGTGAAGTCGTATCAAATTTCTTTTGTTCTGCCATTGGTTTGTTAATTATGGTTGGGATATAGCAATTGTATATCCAAAATCTTTAAGTATGCCATACTGACATCTTACCTACTTATACTGTTTTTGTGTTAGAATAATCTAAAGTCGCTTTTACAAATGCTACAAATAAAGGATGCGGATTAGAAACGGTACTCTTATACTCTGGGTGGTATTGCACTCCTACAAACCAAGGATGGTCTCCTAACTCTACAATCTCTACAAGACCCGTCTCCGGATTAGTTCCTGTAATTTTCATCCCTGCGTCTACCAACTGTTCACGATATGCATCATTAAATTCATAACGATGACGATGTCTTTCTAAAATAACTTCTTTTCCATACACCTCACGCACGATAGACCCTTTTTCTAATTTACACTCCCAAGCACCAAGACGCATTGTACCTCCCATGTCGGTAATTGTTTTTTGGGCTTCCATAATATCTATTACAGGGTGTGGTGTCTCAGGATTCATTTCGGTAGAGTTTGCTTTCGCGAAAGCGCACACATTCCTACCATATTCTATCACCGCCATTTGCATCCCCAAACAGATTCCTAAAAACGGAATTTTATGTTCTCGGGCATACTGTACGGCTTTTATCTTTCCTTCTATACCACGCTCTCCAAAACCTGGTGCTACAAGTACGCCATCTAATTTAGAAATCGTATTTTCAATTACTTCATCAG
>CAZJRA010000051.1:0-8224 GCA_964548335.1 uncultured Flavobacteriaceae bacterium
TTTATTAAAGTTGCTCATTTTTTTTGCATCGCCAAAAAAACGAACCAAAAAACGCTAGGCTGAAAGGTTTTGGAAATTCTAGACTTCTTGTGATTCATTTAAAAGAACTTCTTTTCGATAACCATGATGAGGCTGTCGCTAGTTTACTTGTCCCTTCACTCACATCATTTTTTACGTAAAACTCTCTTAGGTCGATAAAAAGGTAGTTAGAAAAAGATTGTTTCACAAGCCATTATAGCATAAAAAAACCTCTAGCATAAACTAGAGGTTTTTTGTTATTACTATAAAAGATCTAAAGCATTATTGTAAACTCTTGCGCTTCTATAGTAACTACTGCAATATTATCACAAGAACCATCTCCATAATCTAAAAGACCGCTTACTCCATTTTGATTAGTTATAGCCAAGGTGCCACTTACAAAAAAGGAGCAAGTAGCTTCTCTTCGCAAGGCTGTAATAACCTCACCATTTCTTGAAGTTCCATTTGTGAATGAGGTGTTCCATGTTCCTGATACTAAAAAGGCATTGTCTGTCCAAGTGCCTGAGCCTACTCCTTCTACCCATTCTCTAGTTCTGTTTAGAATTCGAGCTGCTGACACATCAGAGGCTGCAAAATCAATAGTAATATCAGAATTTAGGACAGATTCTGGATTTCCGTTTGCATTCTCAAAAGTTCGCACAACCGTTCCTGAACCCATAACTTGATTTTCATTGTATGTAAAGTCCTGATATTGATACACAATCTCTCGGGATTCATTTTGCACAGGACTATACGACAAGTTAACCTGTCCACTCACCAACGCACCATTATTTAAGGTGCATTCCTCTCCAAAATTTACAACAATACTACCACTACCATCACCATTAGGCGTTACAGTGACAAGGGCACATTCTGGAAAGAAACTATTTAAAGTAGCAGCGCGCGTATCAAGCACATTCTCGATATAGGCATTGTCAATAATGTTGTAACTAGCATCATCAATCTCATCTGTTTGAGCAGCAAGCACAAGCTCTTCAGCATTAATCGTTTCTTGATCTGGTGTCGAACTATCATCATCATCGCAGGACACGGCAAAAACGCAAAGACTAAGGGCAACTAGCCAAAGATTTTTAAAAGTATTTTTCATAATTAATTGTTTATGATTTGTGTTCTAGTAAGACTAACGTAATTAACAAAGGTATAATATATTCTTGTTTTTAGTTCTTTCTTACTTATTTACCCAGATAATTTTTGACAACCAACAGTTGTTCATTTTTTGCATCGCCAAAAAAACGAACCAAAAAACGCTAGGCTGAATCGAATTTTACTAAAAATTTCCCTCGTTTCGGCGTAAACTAAAGGGTGTCTGCTAGTTCGCAATTGAATAAGCCTTTTCATTTATTAAAAAGTTCCAACTACAATTGCATATTTTTGCACCTAATTATTTCTTTATCAATCAAAAATAATATTGTATGTTTGCACGCTGATACGTAAGGTATCAATACATGAATCTCATTAAAACAATATTGGAATGTATTTAACTAAAGAGCAAAAACAAGAGCTTTTTGCAAAACACGGAAAAGACAAAAACGATACAGGATCTGCAGAAGGTCAGATTGCAATTTTCACGCAACGTATCGCTCACCTAACAGAGCACCTTAAAAATAATCGTAAAGATTATAATACAGAGCGTTCGTTAGTAATGCTAGTAGGAAAGCGTCGTGCGCTTCTTGATTACTTAACTAAGAAGGACGTATTAAGATACCGTGCTATCATTAAGGAATTAGGTATTAGAAAATAAGAATTTATTAGGGGGCTTTATGGCTCCCTTTTTTTTATGCTTTCGCGAAAGCTAAAATCGCAACTCAGAAGTCCTTTAACTAAGGACAGAGAAAGCTTAACAGCAGTTTTTCATTGGTCGTCCCAACTACAACTACAACACAACAACGACAACGAGAACAAATCACTCCCAAGAAACAGACGGGTGTGGTTATTAATTAACGTTTTCGCGAAAGCGGGATTACAACAATTTTACCGCTCTGCAACGAAAAACGTTTTAAGTATTAACAACTCTCAAGGTGAGGATAAGACTCCCTCCTTCGAGGGAATGAAAAACAATTTTATGATTCCAAAGGTTTACAAAGAGGTCATTGACCTTGGTGATGGAAGAGAAATCTCTATCGAAACAGGAAAACTTGCAAAGCAAGCACACGGATCTGTCGTAGTACAGTCTGGAAAGTGTATGATGCTTTGTACAGTAGTATCTAACTACGAAGCTAAAGATCTAGACTTCTTACCTCTTACGGTAGATTACCGTGAGAAGTTTGCAGCAGCAGGTCGTTACCCAGGAGGCTTCTTTAAAAGAGAAGCTCGTCCTAGTGATGGAGAAGTATTAACAATGCGTCTAGTAGACCGTGTATTACGCCCATTATTCCCAAAAGATTATCACGCAGAAACACAGGTGATGATCCAGCTAATGTCTCACGATGAGAATGTAATGCCTGATGCAATGGCGGGTCTTGCAGCATCTGCTGCGATACAGCTTTCTGATTTTCCGTTTGAGTGTGCTATCTCCGAAGCGAGAGTAGGACGTGTTAACGGAGAGTTTATCATTAACCCTACCAGAGCACAGCTAGAAGAGTCTGATATCGATATGATGATTGGAGCTTCTGCAGAGTCTGTAATGATGGTAGAAGGTGAAATGGATGAGATTTCTGAAGAAGAAATGGCAGATGCTATCAAGTTTGCTCACGAAGCTATTAAAGTACAGTGTGCTGCGCAAATGCGTCTTGCAGATGCTGTAGGTCGTAAAGCAGTACGTGAGTACCCAGCAGAGCGTGAAGATGCAGACTTAAAAGAAAAAGTACACGCTATGGCATACGATAAAGTATATGCCATCGCAAAAGCTGGTTCTTCTAAACACGAGCGTAGTGCTGCATTTAAAGAAATTAAAGAAGAGATTAAAGCTACTTTCTCTGAGGAGGAGTTAGAAGGGTATGGAGGACTCGTATCTAAATACTACCGCTCTGCAGAAAAAGCAGCTATTAGAGACCTTACCTTAAATGAAGGTTTACGTCTAGACGGTCGTCAGACAGTAGATATTCGTCCTATCTGGTGTGAGACAGATTACTTACCATCTGTACACGGGTCTGCTGTATTTACACGTGGAGAAACGCAAGCACTAGCAACGGTAACTCTAGGTACTTCTAGAGATGCAAACAAGATAGATATGCCTTCTTATGAAGGAGAAGAAAATTTCTACCTTCACTATAACTTCCCTCCTTTTTGTACAGGAGAAGCAAGACCTATTCGAGGGACATCTCGTAGAGAAGTTGGACACGGTAACCTTGCACAACGTGGTTTAAAAGGAATGGTACCAGATGATTGCCCTTACACTGTACGTGTCGTATCAGAAGTATTAGAATCTAACGGTTCTTCTTCTATGGCAACAGTATGTGCAGGAACAATGGCAATGATGGATGCAGGTATCCAGATGACTAAGCCTGTTTCTGGTATTGCGATGGGACTTATCTCTGATGCAGATTCTGGTAAATATGCTGTACTTTCTGATATCTTAGGAGATGAAGATCACTTAGGAGATATGGACTTTAAAGTAACGGGTACTGCAGATGGTATTACGGCTTGCCAGATGGATATTAAAGTAAAAGGATTATCGTACGAGATTTTAGTAAATGCTTTACAGCAAGCACGTGACGGTCGCCTTCATATACTTAGTAAACTTACAGATACAATCGCTGCTCCACGTGAGGACGTAAAAGATTACGCTCCAAAAATGGTAGGTGTACGTATTGCTAATGAGTACATAGGTGCATTAATAGGACCTGGTGGAAAAGTAATACAAGAGCTTCAGAAAGAAACTGGAACAACCATCGTGATAAACGAAGACCCAGTAACAGAAGAAGGTATTGTAGAGATCTTAGGTACAGGACAAGAAGGAATTGACGCTGTACTTGCTAAGATAGATTCTATTACTTTTAAACCTGTTGTAGGTGATACTTATAAGGTAAAGGTAATTAAGATGCTAGATTTTGGTGCGGTGGTAGAGTACCTAGACGCTCCAGGAAACGAGGTATTACTTCACGTATCTGAGATTGCTTGGGAACGTACTGAAAATGCTGCAGATGTACTTTCTATGGGAGAAGAGCTTGAGGTAAAATACTTTGGTATAGACAAGCGTACTCGTAAAGAAAAAGTATCTCGTAAAGCACTTCTGGAAAAGCCAGAAGGATATGTAGCTCGCACACCAAGAGAAAACAATGACCGTGGTGGACGTGATAACAACCGTGGACGTGACAATAACCGCGGACGCGATAACAGAAATTCGTAATAAGGAAAACTTCTTACTACGATTATATTATAAATCGGCTATTCTATTACGAATAGCCGATTTTTTTTTGTTTTTTGAAATTAATTTTTAGCTGTCGGTTCTTAGTTAGTAATTGACTGTCTATAATTGGAATTCTATTTCCTCAATACGAAACTCTAAGACTCCTTATTAATCCTACGTTTCTCGTTTATTCTCTATACTATACACTCGTTTTTCTTTTCTAAACAATCTATCCTCTCTGAGGTGTATTTAAATCGGCTTTTTATACCTTGTAATGAACATATGCATTAAGCATCTAACAAACAAGCACATAGTGCTTCGCCATTAAAAATACAATAACCATAAGGTTAATTAAGTACAATTAACAATATACGGTTGTATTCTTAGGGTTTATGTCTTATCTTTACTAGGTTATCATATTTTTAACACAATACACTTATATTCAGACTTATTTACAAAAGACAACGCATAACATTAACCCCCTAAAAAAATGAAGCTTTTAAAAAATATAATAGCAATTATACTGATTGCGATTACAACCTCCACTACTCTAGTATTCTCTCAGAGTCCATCATCTCCTTATCAAGCTATTAGGTTAAATGATGGGAATCCAATAATAACCCCTAGCATGTTTGTGGGCGACCCAACTGAGGGTGAAAATATAAATGGTCCATCTATGATTCGTATTCCAGACTGGATCGATCCAGCTGATCGCGCAGACCCATCTGCACAGTATTATCTCTATTTTGCTCATCACGATGGAGAATACATACGCATGGCATGGGCCGCAGATATAGAAGGACCTTATACTTTATATAATGATCTTGGTTCTCGGGGAGGTCGAGGTGTCTTAGATAATCACGGACCTGATAATAATAATCCAACTGACGGAGATATATTATTAACCAATGATGTTGTTATTGGTTTTAATCACCTAGCTTCACCTGAGGTTATTATAGATGACGTTAACCAACGTATTATACTCTATTTTCACTCTGGCCCATCTTTTTTTGTAAATGGTGTTCAGGATAATAGCCAGGTTACATGGGTATCTACATCTGATTTTGGGTTAGATTTTTATGCCAATATTGGACCTACCCATCTCGGAGCTTCTTATTTTCGAATATTTGAACACAATAACCTTTTACACGCACTTGATAATGGAGGTAGAATAAATAGAGCTATAAGTAGTACAGACCCATGGGCTGCACCAGCAGGTCATGATTTTTTAGATCGATTATGGGAGAGACCGACGGATCATTTGTTTAACGATGCCATTGAAGAACCTTCTGCTGACTTAAGAGTAAGACATACAGGGGTGAAGATGGAAGGAAATCAATTACAGGTTTTTTATTCTAGAAGAGGAGAGTTTCAAGAACGTATACAACTATCTTTTGTAGATGTAACCCCTCCAAACTTGGCAGATTGGGAAGTTACACCTGCAAATGCAAGTGGCTTCTTAGATCCTATTGAAATCTTAACCCCTAACCCAGGGTGGGAAGGTGGAGAACGTTTATTGGATAATTCTGAAGCTAGTGCTGGAGTAGACGTAAACCAACTAAGAGACCCAGATATTTTTGAAGATAGTGATGGTCAAATATATATGATATACGCAGGAAATGGTGAAGGCGGACTAGGTATTGCTAGATTAGATGAAACACCAACACCAAATCTTAGCTTAACAGCTACAGAAGACGCCCACATAAGAGAGGGCTCTAGTTCAAATTTTGGAGGTTTGACTAACTTAAGAGTCTCTGCTGGACCTGACCCAGCAGATAACAGGATTTTGTATATGAAATTTGATTTAACTAGTATCTTACAGTTAGACAGTGCTATCGTACAATTATTTTCAAATACGGCAGAAACAGGAGGAGCACCCGTAACTGTTTATGAAACAACTAATGGTTGGGATCAAGCTACACTAACTAGTAATAATGCACCTGCTCTTGGAGATGTGATAACAACAACTTACATAAATGACGCAAATGAGCTTTATGATTGGAATATTACAGAATATGCACAAGCCCATTTAGGTCAGGAAATAAGTCTAGCTTTTGACATCGCTCCTTCCAATGATGTTCAACACCGTTTTGGTAGTATTGAGGAAAATTTAAACCCTGGTCAATTATCATTAGTAGCCGGTTCAGTGATAGCTACTTGGGATGGCTCAATGTGGTTTCCTAGAGTACCTATGCCAGGTGACACTGTTATTATAGCAGATGATTATGATACGGATATAGAGGGTAGTCTAGATGTAAATACCATAGAGATACAAACGGGTGTGACTCTTACTGTAACAGATAATACTTTTATACAAACACAAGGTAATATTACTGTAAATGGAACACTTGAGCTAGCAAACGCAGGAAGTGTTGTACAGGTAGATCCTACTGCTACTACCATTAATAATGGAACTATTAATGTAAATAAAACAACGCCTAGCTTAGAAGCAACAAATTTTATAGTCTTATCAAGTCCGCTAACAGCAGAGACTAATGGTGGCGTTTTTGGAGGTAGTAATCGTGTGTTTAGTATCATCTCAGAAAACTTTATCCCTAATACAGACCCATTATTAAATGGTGTAGTAGGCAACTTTTTAGATGATGATGGTGATTATCTTGATAATCTAGAACGAGACAATCCTGATCAACCTACAGATGCTACAGGGCTAAACAATACCTTAGCCCCAGGTCAAGGATACTTAGTCTTCCCTAAAGCATCTAATGCTACAGGATTTACTATTTTTGATCACACTTATACACAAGGAAGCTTTAATAATGGAGACATTGTTGCTCCTATACATTATAACGGTCCTGCTACAGCAAATAACTTTAACCTTATAGGAAACCCATATCCTTCGGCTATAGATACAGATATGCTTATTGCAACTAATACTGCTATTAACGAAGTGTATTTCTGGGAGCATATTACAATGCCTGATGCAACACTACCAGGGTTTAATTCTCAAAACTTCTCTATGGATGATGTTTCTGTACGTAATGCGATGATGGGCGTTACTGCTGTAAACGGAGGAATGGCTCCAGGGCAGTATATGGCTTCTGGACAAGGGTTTGCTATTCTTGCAGATCAAACAGCTGCAGGAACAGATGTAACCTTTACAAATGCTATGCGTGTAAATGGTAACAACAACACTCCTAGATCTTCTGATCAAGATAACAGACTGTGGATACGTTTAGACAGTGAGACCTATACATCACAAAGCATAACAGGTATTGGTTTTGTACCAGAAGCAACTCCTGCTTTTGATCCTGGGTATGATAGTAATAGATTAGCAACTACGATTTCTTTATTCTCTACCTCTCAAGATGGTGAGCAATTAAGCATACAAGGTCGTGAGGTGTTTAATCCTACAATGCAAATTAACCTAGGTTTCCAAACGCTTATTGCAGGAGCTGAAAACTATACCATAAGTATAGACCAACTAGAGGGTGTTGCACTTACACAAAACGATATCTACCTTATTGATAACGTATCGGGTGTTACAACCAACCTAAAGGAGACTTCATACACTTTTGCTTCAAGCGAAACGCTACAAGAAGATAGGTTTACGCTTGTTTTCCAAGAGCGTGAAGTATTAAGCACTCAAGAAAATAGTTTAGAAAACAACCTGAGCTTATACCCTAACCCTGCACAAGGACAGATACAATTAAACTATGCTGGAAGCCAGGCTTTAAACAGTCTAGTAATTACAGATGTCTTAGGTAAAAGAGTACAGGAAATGTCTTTAAATGACTTTAGTGGTACACAAACCATAGATGTAAGTAGATTACAAAGTGGTTTATACTTCTTCTCTGTAACGAGTGAGCAAAACACAAGCACAATGAGAGTGATTATAAAGTAATACGCTAAAAGAAGTTTTTTCACGAAAGTGAAACC
>CAZJRA010000052.1:0-2493 GCA_964548335.1 uncultured Flavobacteriaceae bacterium
GAATGAAGTGTAGCACTTAAGAATTAATACATACTTAATGGTTAGCAAGCTCTTAAAATATCCCGAAGCTGAGAAAATACAATCTAACTAATTAGATACAGCTATTACAACCCTTTTGCCTCTTCCCAAAACACATCCATTTCGGCAAGGGTCATCTCTGAGAGGTCTTTATTAAGATCTTTTGCCTTTGCTTCTAGGTATTGAAAACGCTTAATAAACTTTTTATTAGTGCGTTCTAATGCACTCTCTGGATCTACTTTTAAGAAACGGGCGTAGTTAATCATAGAAAATAGCACATCGCCAAACTCTGCCTCTATCTTATCTTGATTATCTTCTTGTATCTCGTGTTGGAGTTCGCCTAACTCTTCTTGTAGTTTTTCAAATACCTGTTGTGGTTCCTCCCAATCAAAGCCTACTCCAGATACCTTGTCTTGTACTCGGTTTGCTTTTACCATTGCAGGTAATCCTTTAGGCACTCCCTCTAAAACTGATTTTTTACCTTCTTTAAGTTTTAGTTTTTCCCAATTACGTGCTACTTCCTCTGCATCTGTCACGTCTATATCTCCATAAATATGTGGGTGTCGTGAGATTAATTTATCAGAAATACTATTGGCCACATCTGCAATGTCAAAATCTTGGGTCTCGCTCCCAATTTTAGCATAAAAAACGATATGTAATAACAAATCTCCAAGTTCCTTTTTAACCTCTTCTAAGTCGTTTTCTAAAATTGCATCTCCTAACTCATAGGTTTCTTCTATGGTAAGATGTCTAAGGCTTTGCATTGTTTGCTTCTTATCCCAAGGACACTCTAGACGCAGCTCGTCCATAATTGTGAGTAAGCGGTCAAAAGCGGCTAGTTTTTGTTCTCTTGTGTTCATCGTTTTGTTACACTTTGTGTATATGTATAAAACTAAAAAAAGCCTTTACAAAAAAATGTAAAGGCTTTCCTGTTTTATAAAAAGTTATGCACTACTCCTCTTCTTCTTCACTAGAAGTTGCAGAGAAATCCATTATTCCATTTTTTTGTAATATGTTATACCACTGTACTACTTTTTTAATATCGCTAGTATACACACGGTCTTCATCATAATCTGGGATAAGATTAAAAAAGTATTCTTCTAACTCATCTTTAGATGACTTATGACTTATAGCCTGCTCTCCTCCTTCTTTCTCTTTGATTTTCTCAAAAACTTCACGTAAAGGCATTTCTGCACTCGTCGTATATATCGCAATCTCAGAAAGTACGCTTACGTTATGACGCGCACCTACCGATAGTTTTTTTCCATCTAAAAGAGATTCTGTTACAAATCCACCTCGTGTTTGGGTCTTTAGTGAGTAAATACCTGGTTTTCCAGAAATAGCAATTATTTTATCTAAACTCATTTTTTTATTTCTTTACGAAAGCAAATATGCATTGCTCCTTTGTTTTATCAAAATTTTTAACGGTATTATTATGCCTTTGTCGTTAAAGATAGCAAACCTTATCGCTTTTTAGACATTGCAGGAAAACGCATTCTATAATCTGCATTACACTTTCCTTTAGAAATACTCGTTAGTTTTCCTTTAATAAGGCGCTTTTTTAAACTAGACAGTTTATCTGTAAAAAGCACACCCTCTATATGATCATACTCGTGCTGTATCACTCTTGCTATAAGCCCCTCGTAAGTTTCTGTATACTCCTTAAAGTTCTCGTCTTGGTAACGTATCGTCACTTTAGGTTTTCTAAAAACATCTTCGTTAATACCAGGTATACTTAAACATCCCTCAGAGAAAGCCCACTCATCTCCTTCTTCTTCTAAAATCTCTGCATTAATGAAAGTCTTTTTAAACGTACTTAACTGTTTGCGCTCTTCTTCAGTATAGTCTTCATCTGCCGAAAAAGGCTCAGTATCTACTAAAAACACACGTATAGGCAAACCTATTTGTGGAGCTGCTAAGCCTACTCCTCTAGCGCCATACATAGTTTCATACATGTTCTCTAACAGTTCCTTAAATTTAGGATAATCGGGTGTAATTGCCTTTGCTTTTTTCTTTAAAACAGCGTCTCCGTAGGCTACAATAGGTAAAATCATAGGTTATTTATTGTACAAATAGTCTTGTAATATAATGGTTGCACTTATTTGATCTACAAGTGCTTTATTTTGTCTTTTCTTTTTTCCAATTCCGCTATCAATCATCGTTTGGAATGCCATTTTAGAGGTAAACCGTTCATCTTGCCTAATGATTGGCAGGTCAGGAAATATTTTTGTTATGCTTTCGCGAAAGCGCATGATGTCTACTTCTACATCAGAAGCTTCACCACTCATTCGTTTAGGCTCTCCTAATACCATTGCTTCTACCTTTTCTTCTGCAAGATATTTCTTGAGAAAAGAAAGCAACTCTTTTGTTGCAACTGTTGTTAAGCCAGAGGCGATAAGTTGCAACTCATCAGTTACTGCTATGCCTGAACGTTTGGTTCCATAATCTATCGCAATGATACGTGCCATTTATAAT
>CAZJRA010000052.1:2503-6730 GCA_964548335.1 uncultured Flavobacteriaceae bacterium
TGAATGAATTCGTTTATAAAGGATTGTTTTAATAGATTAGATAATTAAACTAGTGTTTTTGCTAAATGTTGAGCTAAGCATATTTACAAAAGCTATTTTGAAACTCTATCTTTGCAAAACTTAATGAATTATTAGAATTAGAAAAAAGTACAATGACTCAATTACAAAATGTTATAGAAAATGCTTGGGAGGACCGCTCTCAACTAACTAATGAAGTAACTATTAATGCCATACGAGAAGTGGTAGATATGCTAGACCAAGGGACACTGCGTGTTGCAGAACCTACAGAGAATGGGTGGCAAGTAAACGAATGGGTAAAGAAGGCTGTAGTACTTTATTTTCCTATTCAAAAAATGGAAACTTTAGAAGCAGGGATTTTTGAGTACCACGATAAAATTCCTTTAAAAAGAAATTTTGAAAGCCGTGGAATACGTGTTGTTCCTAATGCAGTAGCACGTCACGGAGCTTATATCTCTAGCGGAACGATATTAATGCCTAGTTATGTAAACATAGGAGCTTATGTAGATGAGGGTACTATGGTAGACACTTGGGCAACTGTAGGAAGTTGTGCTCAAATAGGTAAAAACGTACACTTAAGTGGTGGTGTAGGAATAGGTGGTGTATTAGAACCATTACAAGCCTCTCCTGTAATTATAGAAGATGGTGCTTTTATAGGCAGCCGATGTATTGTTGTAGAAGGTGTACACGTAGAAAAAGAGGCTGTATTAGGAGCTAATGTAGTACTTACTATGAGTACAAAAATTATAGATGTAACTGGAGACGAGCCTGTAGAAATGAAAGGTCGTGTGCCTGCTCGTTCTGTGGTAATCCCTGGAAGCTATACTAAGAAATTTGCAGCTGGAGAATACAATGTACCTTGTGCTTTAATCATAGGAAAGCGTAAAGAAAGTACTAACAAAAAAACATCTCTTAATGATGCTTTAAGAGAATATGATGTAGCTGTATAAAACTACAATTTAATAGATTTGAGTAATTAATTTTCAAATCAACCGTTGATAAATCAACAGTATATTACTCAAAGAATATCATTATATGTCAGAGCAGCAAAGTCTTAACAAGGATCAGGTCTTTACTAAAAGACCTGATTCCTCGTATATAGAAATCTCTGCCACAATTATAACATATAATGAAGAGCATAACATCGCTAGATGTATAGAGTCTTTACTTCCTGTAATAAAAGATATTATTATAGTAGACTCTTACAGCACAGATAATACCGAAGCTATTTGCAAAAAGTACCCTGTCACGTTTATTAAAAATAAATTTGAAGGTCACATACAGCAAAAAAATTATGCCATTACGTTAGCAAAAAATGATGTTATCTTAAATCTTGATGCAGATGAAGCTATAGATGATGAGCTTCAAAAAAGTATTATAGCCCTAAAAAGTAATTTTAAAAAAGACGGGTATTTAATACAACGCTATAATAATTACTGTGGGCAGTGGATAAATCACTCCGATTGGAATCCTGATAAAAAGCTACGTATCTTTCATAAAACAAAAGCGCATTGGGGAGGTATTAATCCTCACGACCACATTATTATGGATCCCGGAGCTAGTATTGGTGTTTTACCTGGGCAAATTTTGCATTGGGTACACCGTAATCATGAAGAGCACAGAATAAAAACAGAAAAATTTTCTACCATTGCTTCTAAGGAGTATTATAAACTAGGTAGAACTTCTAGTTATTTAGACATTATAGTAAGACCTCTTTGGATCTTTACAAGATCTTATATTTTTAGAATGGGATTTTTAGATGGTAAAAACGGCTTTATTCTTTGTACTTTTAGTGCCAAAACCACGTATTTAAAATATCTTAAATTACGTAGACTTATCAAACAAAATAAAATCGACAGATCGTGAAAATTGTCATACTAGCTGCAGGAATAGGTTCTCGACTGGGTAATCCATTCCCTAAACCGCTTACTCCTCTAAAAAACGGAAAGAGTATTATGCAAATGATGATAGAAAACATTACAGCATACTTCTCTATTGACGACCTACTAACGGTTGTTGGGTTTAAAAAAAATAGCATCATGGAGCGTTTTCCTGAAGCAACATATGTATACAACCCGTATTTTGATACTACTAACACTTCTAAAAGCCTACTATGTGCGCTTAAAAAATGCCGTAATCAATCTGTATTGTGGTTTAATGGAGATGTAGTTTTTGATCAATCACTTCTTAAAGAACTACAACCGTACATAAACAAAAGCCAATCTTTTGTAGCTGTAAATACAAGTTCTGTTGCAGATGAAGAAGTAAAGTACACTTTACAAGATGGATATATAGACAAGCTTTCCAAAGAAGTAAAAAATGGTTTAGGAGAGGCTGTAGGCATTAATTTTATCTCTTCTAATGACATTAATGATTTTATAGAGCAGCTAGAACTTTGTGACAATCAAGATTATTTTGAGAGAGGCTTAGAACTCATCATAGAGAAAAATGCAACTAAAATAGAGGCTGTAGATATTTCTAACTTTAACTGTATGGAAATAGACTTCAAGGAAGATTTAGAGAACGTCAATAACTTCTTATAATAATGAAAGTTATACTCTTTTGCCAAAACGCATATGCGTTTGGTATTATGAAGCCCCTTAGGGATGTTCTAAGCAACCAAGGACATTCTTATGTCTGGTATATAACTCCTAAACTCAAAGATTTATTTCCTTTTCAAGAGGACCCTGTCACTCAGAGCATACAAGAATTAAACAGCTTTAAGAGCGATGCTATTATATGCCCTGGCAATGAAGTTCCTTATTATTTAAGAGGTGTTAAAGTTCAAATATTTCACGGTCTTGCTGGTGAAAAAAAAGGACATTTTAGAGTCCGACACTACTTTGATTTATACCTAACTCAAGGCCCTTATTTTACTACAGGGTTCAAAAAATTACAACAAAAATATAATGACTTCGAAGTCAAAGAAACAGGCTGGCCTAAATTAGATACTTATGTATCTATAAAGGACAGTGCTTCCCAGGAAAAAGAAAGTATCCTCAATAAGCATAAAGCTTCTAAAATAATACTTTATGCTCCTACATTCTCCCCTTCTCTCACATCTGCTGGAGATTTTATTGAAGAAATAGAAACATTAGCACATAATAAAGAATATGTAATACATATAAAGTTTCATGATCTTATGGATCCAGTTTATATTGAGAACTATAAAACCATCGCTGCCACTTTTGATAATGTATACTTTATAGAAGAAAGAGATATTGTTAAGCAATTAGTAATTGCAGATGTATTAGTAAGTGATACTTCTTCTGTTATTTATGAATTCTTATTACTAGATAAACCCGTAATCACTTATAACAATATAAACTCACAAATACGCTGGGATAATATTACAGATGCTACACAATTAGAAAAAACGATACACGATAATTTATCTAATGATCCTTTTGGAGACCAAAGATCTACAGTAATTGCATCTTACCACCCATATAAGGACGGGAAATCATCTGAAAGAATAATTGATACAATACAGGAATACATTGCATTAAATGAGGTCCCAACAAAAAGGAAATTACCCCTATTAAGAAGATGGAAAATAAATAAGCTTTTTGATAAAAACAGTTAATCTACGCTAAACAAGAACACCAACTATCTAGATCTATTTACTTGCTTTTAAATACTCTAGCTGATCACTAAGGGTAGTCATGCGGTTTTTCCTCATGCGACGGTATAATTTCTTTCTAGTAAAATAAGAAAACCAATCTACTAGCGGTAAAAAATCACGATGTCCTAATCCGTCAATAATAACAAGGCGAATATCACCATCCATCATACGTTGACAACATATATTTCTAGCCCATAAGTCTACAGCCATTACTTTACAATCTATTAACGAAGCTATTAATCCTTCATACTTTTGTTGTAGTATTCCTATAGACATCTTAGCCTCTGGATGTAAAAGATAATACTCAAGAGTTTTAGAAACTTCTCCAGACACCTCATCTGTAATAAAATCGTAACTAAGACCTACTCCTAAATTAGTATCTATTGTTTTTAGATATTTAGCAAAAAAAGAATTTCTATTCTTTAATCTTTTTCTCTTGTTAAGTTGCTTGTAGTATTTGAGTTCTTTCTCAACCCTTGGTATAACTGCATTTGGTTTACTTATCTTAATACAGATCTTTTTATTTTCTGGATGCCTATAGCATACTTGGTACATTCCCTCTGCTATATAATCTTCTTCTTTAT
>CAZJRA010000052.1:6830-8183 GCA_964548335.1 uncultured Flavobacteriaceae bacterium
TACAAAAATATTTTCCGATTTACCCATAAGTAAGAAAAATCATTAACACAAACCTTACATAACTGAAAGTATGATGTTTTAAACAATACTCGTGTTTTGGCTAAGCATAGTCAGTAAAGCTATTTTGAAATTCTATCTTTGCAAAAGACAATACTCTAGAGTTAGAGTAAAGCATAATGACATACTACAAAATGCATATATAGTTTTGATACATATAATTATATAAAAAAAATGATTAATAACATAAGGCGTTTTGCCCTACGACATCTACGAAAAATGCGCTTTTTGCCTTCTAACATATATGCTTATATACATTATGAGCATTTTTCTGGCAAACGATTAAACTTAAAAAATCCAAAAGATTTTAATGAGAAGATAGAATGGTATAAAGTATATTATCGACCAAAAATACTTAATCAACTAGTAGACAAATACGAGGTAAGAAGCTATGTAAGCGAAAAAATAGGAGACCAATACCTTAATGACTTGATTGGGGCTTATGATCATGCAGAGGAAATTCCATTCGACAAACTCCCAGAACGATTTGTAATAAAAGCTAATCACACAAACAATTGTAATTTACTCGTAAAAGATAAAAGTACTCTTGACAAAAACAAAGCTATTAACCTCTGCAACAAATGGCTTAAAAAAAACCAATACTACCGAAAAGGCCAGGAATGGGCATATAAGGATGTAAAACCAAAGCTTATCGTTGAGAAGTTTTTAGAGGAAAAAGGAAGAGACACCCTAGTAGACTATAAATTTTACTGTTTTAATGGAGAGCCTAAATTTATTGATGTACACGTAGATAGAGAAAAAGATCATAAACAAGGTTGTTATGATTTAGATTTCACCCCTCTCCCTTTCGCGAAAGGTAAATCCTATAATAGTATTACTACTCAAGAAATAGAAAAGCCGAGGAATTTAGAAGAAATGATTGCCTTATCTAAAAAATTATCTCAAAGCCTACCGTTTGTTAGAGTTGATTTTTATTCTATTAATGGACAAACCATTTTTGGCGAATTAACATTTTATCCTTCAGATGCTAGAAAAGAGTTTTATCCTATTGAGTATAACAGAACTGTAGGTGATTACTTTGAGCTTCCAGAATTGGAGGGAGGAAATAAAGTAATAACACATTTTTAGTAAGGGTTATTCAGTTTATCTAATAATTTAGAAGAAGAAAAGAATGCAAAGTTCAACCGATAACCATATTGACGCAGTAATTCTCTGGGTAGATGGAAATGACCCTAAGCATCAAGAAAAAATGTTGCCTTTTTTAAAAGATAAAAGCACATTTAAAAATTCAAAATTCAAAGCGAGATACAGTCAAATTGATGAAATAAGATTTAC